>JAYVGE010000153.1:0-10740 GCA_043772515.1 Flavobacterium sp.
TATTTACCCATTTAAAAAGGAGAAAAAAAAACGGCCCTTAAAAATCTAGAAAAACTTTCACAGGAAAAAAATCAATCCCAAATTTTTATAGAAACACCCTACCGAAACAACAAAATGCTCGAAGACATTCTGCAAGCGCTACACCCCGAAACCTATCTTTGTATTGCAACAGACATCACTTTGCCAACCGAATACATCAAAACCAAAAGAGCCTCTGCCTGGAAAAAAGCAGCAGTCGATTTACACAACCGACCGACTATTTTTATTATTCATAAAATGTAGCATTACAAAAAAATATAATTCAATTCCCCTTTCAATAACTACCCTTTGGGACTGACAGCAAGAAGAAAAAAAGAGCTTACATGTCGCTATCAAGTCATTTTTTTTACTTGAATCGAACAGCTACTGTGATAGCTTTCTTCAATACCTCGCGAGAATCTCATTAGGGGTGCTGGAATGATCGATCACATAAACATCTTCAAATCCTTGACAACCTAGGGACACCAAATTTTAGAATATCCTAACAAATAACATTAAGTAAATGTTTCTAAACAAATCGTATAATTACTTCACTATATTTCTATTTTCATAGGAGTTCAGCGAACTTCGTTTTGCCTCGTCCTTTTCCTTTGCGAGGAGTTACGAGGCACGAAGCGGAGCAATCTCGTTAAAAAAAAAAAAAACACTCAATACCAGCTATTTAAAGCCAACACTCCTGCCACCCAAAATGTCATTAATACCATTTAAACTTTAAAAAAACTCTAATGTAAAAACCATACTCTATAATACCATTTAAGCCTAGAATTTAACGTAATAAAACATTGACTCCAACCCCCCACTCCTTTTCTCAAAGCATGTCCTCTTGAAAAAACTTCACTAAATTTTGTAGGCGTTATTTTAAAATGTTTTTTATCTATAAAAACTTACGAAAAAAAATCAAACTACCTTCTGGTCTTAATTATCTCGGAGAGTAACTTTTTGGCACGAAGTAGCTTGATTTTTACATTACTTAAAGGCTCCCCGATTTTGGTTGAGATTTCTTGGTAGCTTAATTCCTGAAAATACCGCAACTGTATTACTTCCTGATAATGTGGTTTTAACTCTTTGATGAATTGCAATAATTGTGACAGATTTTGTTCGGTAATCAATTCATCTTCTGCCGATGGAGTGGTGTCGGCAATATTGTAAGCTTGCTGATCTTCTTCGTCTGTAATTTCAATAAAAAGACTGGCTTTTTTTTTGCGCAATAAATCGATATGTACATTTTTTGCAATAGCAATCAACCAAGTATTAAATTGAAATTCGGAGTTATATGTCGCTATTTTATCAAATGCTTTCGAGAAGGTTTCTATCGTAATATCTTCGGCATTGGTTTCGTTTTCTGTACGTTTTAGCATAAAGCCATAAACTTCATTCCAATAATAATCCAATAGAAAGGTAAAGGCAATTTGATCCCCCTTTTTTGCTTTTTCGATTTGCTGATTTATTTCCAAAGTACTGGTTTTGAGAATATATTGGTAATAAAGATATTCATTTGTGTAAATACAAGAGCAATTTCTATTACAGGAAATAAATAAACAATATCTTTTTCTTTTAGTTTACCTGCCGAAAAGCCCACAACAATCCATGCAAATAGGTACCTAATGGCTATTAATAACACTACAAAAAGCCATTGAAACTGAAAAGCTAATAATAAAATAGAGAGTAAAACAAATAATAATTGAGAACTGTAAAAAAGCGCTAATTGTATTTTATCAAATGTTTTGTAATGGTTTGCAGTTGCTACGTGCCTTCTTTTTTGTGTAAACCAATCGCCGTAAGTTGTTTTTGGTCTAGAATAGGTAAAGCTTTCAGGCTGGTAAGAAATAGTTGTATTGCTCTTATTACCCGCTTGATTAATAAACAAATCGTCGTCACCAGAACGAATTTGTATGTGCTCGATATAGCCGTTTACATTAAAAAACTCGTCTTTTTTGTACGCCAAATTTCGACCGACACCCATATAAGGAAGCCCCATTTTTGCCCAAGAAAAATATTGAATTGCAGTAAGCACGGTTTCAAAACGAATGATTTTATTCAAGAAAGAATTTGCTATTTTTTCGTAAGCACCATAGCCCAAAACAATCGTTTTTTGCATCGTAAATTGAGAGCTCATTGCCGTAATCCAATCTTTGGATGTTGGGTAGCAGTCAGCATCTGTAAATAGTAAATACTCCTTTTTTGCCGACTTGATACCTAGTGTCAAGGCGTATTTTTTGTTACCCCAAAAAGCCTCATTGTTTTCGACTTTTACCAAGCGAATATTAGAATATTGTTTCTCAAAATCTTCAAAAATAGCCAGTGTATCATCGCTAGAAGCATCATCGATCAAAACAATTTCAAAATCTGGATAATCTTGCTCGGCAAGAATCGGAATAAAACGAACTACATTTTCTTCTTCATTTTTTGCACAAACGATAACAGATATAGGGATTTTCTTTGCAATATTTTCTTGCGTTTTTGCAAAAGCGAACTTTCCAAAAACAAGAATGTAATAAAAAAGTTGAATAGCAACTATCGCAATAAATAAATAGAGTAGAAATGTTAGCATTGGTGTTTGGTGGCTTTTAAAAACGTGTGCAAAGGTAATTATCAATTGTGAATTAGCAAGGTCGAAACAGTTTTACTTTCTGTCTTTTGCCATTTCTCTTGCAACAGCAAGAGATTGGGCATTTTGAGTATGCACTAATTCGGATATAATATTGGTATGATTTTTATCGTCACGGTTTTGAGACATTTTGTGTACCGCTTGTATCTCTTCGATTTCAATTTCAAAAGCAACAATTCCTCGAGCTTGTAGCATTGTTTTTTTAGATAATTTTCAACTCGAACTGGACACTTAACGTTTTTTTCGTATTTGTCAACTAGTCTAGCCAAGGATTCTATTACTGCCTCGCCTTCGATAATTTTAATTTTCCCATAAATATGCACCGCACTATAGTTCCAAGTAGGTACGTTTTCATGGTCGTACCAAGAGGACGAAATATAACTGTGTGCTCCCGAAAAAACAGCTAGTATTTGATCCTTTTCTGTAAAACCTTTCCATTGCGGATTTTCTTTAGAAAGATGACCGCACAAAATTTCTTTACCTTCGGTGTTAATCTCTAACGCCAACGGAATATGTGTGGCAGTTAATTTCCCATTGGTCTGATTGATTAGTAGCCCAAAGCTATGCTCGTGTATAAAAGCAGTAATCGCTTTTTTATCTTGGTTCAAATAGAGATCAGGAATGTACATATTTATTTAAATTTTCAGGATTAGGGTATTAGATTTAAAATCTAAATCACATTAACTTCGGCCTCAATAGCAATACCAAAAGTGGCAAAAATAGTCTCTTGTATGTGCTTAGAAACATTTAGAATTTCCGTTCCTGTTGCCGTACCATAATTGACTAAAACTAATGCTTGTTTAGTATGAATTCCCGCGTCTCCAAAACGCTTACCTTTGAAACCCGCTTGCTCAATAAGCCATCCTGCAGGAACTTTTACTTCGGTCTCCGAAATATCAAAGTATCTCATTTCTGGAAATTTCTGGTGTATTATTTCGAAATCTGACTTTAAAAGAATCGGGTTTTTAAAAAAGCTACCACTATTTCCTAGTACTTTAGGATCGGGCAATTTACTTTGTCGAATGGCAATTACAGCATTACTAACCTCTTTTAGTGTTGGATTAGTAATATTGTATTGCGCTAATTCGGCGGTAATGTCTCCGTATGAAATATTAATTTTATGATTGCGTTTGGTTAGTTTAAAAACCACTGATACAATGACAAATTGGTCCTTTACTTGGTGTTTAAAAATACTTTCTCGATACCCAAAATGACATTCTGTATTGGTAAACGATTTTAGGTTCTGGTTTTCGATACCGATCGCCTGGCAAGAAACAAAGGTGTCTTTTATTTCGGTACCATAAGCTCCAATATTTTGCACAGGAGTAGTCCCTACGTTCCCAGGAATGAGTGACATGTTTTCTAATCCTCCAAAATTGTGCTCTATGGTCCAAAGCACAAATTCATGCCAGTTTTCGCCAGCTTGACTTTCGACCCAAACAAAATCATCGGTTTCTTTTACTATTTTCTTTCCCTTTAGATCGATATGAATCACCATCGCATCAATATCTTTTGTCAAAAGCATGTTGCTTCCGCCACCGAGAATAAACTTTTTATTGGTTTTATTTTCTTCCAAAATGGTTTTCAATTCGGTTACATCGTGAACGGCTACAAATTGTTTTGCTTTGGCTTCGATACCAAAAGTATTGTAGTTTTTTAGAGAGAAGTTATTTTGTATTTGCATGAGAAATGTTTGCATAAGGGGTCAAGAATTTTATTTATTCGGATGTTAGGGCTCTATTCAAAAAATCGTTCAAAGGTTTTAAGACAATCATTTTTTGGGCAATCAAGGCGACAAAATCTTTTTGCAAAGGTAGTTTTGAATCTATTTTTTGCGTAGCGGTAAAACTTTTCAATTTTAGATATTCTATTGCTGGATTGTCCTTTTCATAACCTCTTGGTGGTTTTTTGAGCGTTGTACTTTCTTCCCGATTCAAATTTACAAAGGTAGATTGAAATGTTTTATCGTTTATGATTTCTTCTAAATCTTCATAAAAAAAGTTGATTTCTTTTCTGATTTTCTGGAGTTGCTCTGGCATGGGATTATACAAACCGCCACCAACAAAGCAGGATCCGTTTTCTATATGAAGATAATAACCCGACGATTCAACACTTTTGGTCACCGAAGAAGGTGATAACCAAATTCCCAAATGGTTTTTGTAAGGCGATTTATCTTTAGAGAATCGAATATCGCGATTAATTCTAAAGGTACAATTTTTAATTTCCAGCAACTCCAAAGACGGATCAAGCGGTTTGACAACATCCAACAAATCGGCAATCAATTGATGGTATTCTTTTTTTAAGGCATCGTAGCGTTTCTTGTTTTCCAAAAACCAATCGCGATTGTTGTTGGCTTTTAAATCTTCTAGAAATTGAAAGGTTTCTTTTGAAAGCATTTTGAAAAACTTTTAGAGTTGTTTTTTTAGGTCTTCTTCAGCTATAAATCCAGAATGACTCCAGATTACTTCTTTGTTTTTGTACAAAAAAAGAGCAGGAAGTCCGTCTATTCTTAATTCAGAAAGTAGGGTTTTATTTTCATCGGCATTCAACCGAATGATAAGCACATGATCTGACCAATCTTTTTGCATTTGCACCATATAGGATTCCATTTTTTTGCATGGTCCACACCATGGAGCATAAAAATTGATTAATACTTTTTTATTAGTATTCAATAATTTGCTGTATTCTTGAGTACTCAATCCGATAATTTTGTCATTAGATTTTGCCAATCCGGCAGCATTCCATTTCAGCAAACCTCCTTGCAATTCGTATATCGTTGTAAAACCAAGAGATTCTAGTTTTTCTGTCGCTTTTTTACTTCTTCCACCACTCAAACAGTAAACAAAAACGGGTTTTGTTTTATCGTATTTGTCTGTTTTTGCAACAAAACTATCGTGATTCCAATTGATATTATCTGCATTATCAATATGTTCGGTCGCAAATTCATCTGGCGTTCGTACATCTAGAATTGAAGCTTTTGGAGTTGCTTTTATTTTATCGGCAAACGCAATCGGATCAATAGTTTGAATCCTTTTTGACGTTTGCCCCATGCAACTAGAAAGCAAAAAAAAGCAGAAAATAGATTTTAATAAATGAAATTTCATTTTTGTAGCGTTTAATTATTTTTAATCTTGTTGAAAGATAAGAGAAAAACAGGTTAAAAGCCAAGGTTTAGTTTGAAAAAAAAATATTGTTTTTAAGACTTCAACACGTTGAATATTTTTAAGTAAAATTCGTCTTTGTTGATTGGCTTAGTTAAAATTTCATCGGCATTAATGGTTTTGTAATTGACAGAATTCATAAATACATCTCCAGTAATTATGATGATCGGACAGTCTGCATTTTTATTTTTAGAATTTTTTATTTCTCTTGCGAAATCAATTCCAGATTGATCAAAAATATGAATATCCGTAATAATAAGATCGACAATTTCAGTTTCTAGATATTCTTTTATAGCTGTTATTGTTTCAAAAGTAACTACGGTAAAATTGATATTCGATAGTAATTTTTTTACAATTGTTAATGTAAATATATCATCATCTACTAAGGCAACTTTTACAGATTTATTTTTGAATTCATTTATCAATTTGATTTTATTGGTTTCCTGACCTAAAACAAATTTATCAAAAATTAAGAAAAAAGAGACTTCTGTTCCTTCATTGAGTTCACTTTTTACGCTAATCTCACCATCAAACAATTCGACAATCTCTTTACACAAACTGAGTCCTAAGCCAGCACCAAAACTTATTTGGTCTTTATGAGTTTTGCTTTGGTAAAATTTATCAAAAATATTCTTGATTTCTTCTTTTGGTATTCCAGTTCCAGTATCTTTTATCGAAACATCAAATCTAAATTTGTTTTCGCCATCGATAAGCTTTGCATTTACAGTTATTGATCCCTCTTTTGTAAATTTTATTGCATTGCCTATAAGATTGTAAAAAAGCTGATGAATTTTTACCGTATCTGTCCAAACTTCGTTGTCTAAACTAGCATCTAGATTAGAAATTATTTTTATTTTTTTTATTTCAGAAAGAGAGCTAAGCGAAGATAGTACAAAAGGAATTTCCTTCTTTAGATTTGTTCTCGAATTGTATAAAATCAATTTTTTATTCTCATTCTTGAAGAAATCCAAGATTTGATTGACCGTAATTTGAAGTGAATTGGAAGTAAAATGCATAGAATTAATAATCGAATCCAATTCTTTGTTTTTGTTTCGGGTTCTTAATTTACCTGAAAAAGCAGAAATTATATTCAAAGGCGCTCTCATTTCGTGGCTTAGCATTCCTATTAATCGGTTCTTTACTCCTAAATTGTTTTCTGCCTCAGATTTTGCTTTTTCTAAATTATCCTCATAAACATAGGCATAAATGGTATATAACAGTAGTAAAACTGTAGCAAATATCATTGCCATAAGTAAATATAAAATAGTCTTTTTCTGGTTCTTGATATCTAAATTATACAAATCTATTGCATTAATATTCTGAAGCCTTATTGATTCTTGTGCCGACTTAGAATAAAACATAAGAATATCTTGACTTTTACTTAAAATAGATTTATTTACATTTAATAAAAATCTATTCTTTTTTTTCAGCAAGCTATACACTTTTTTAATTTTATAAAATTCAAAAGCGTAATGTTTTTCTGAATACAAAAAAATATTTTTTAGTTGCTCTTCAAAAGTGCCTGTTTTGGTTACATCATCAAAAATAATTTTTATTTTGGTTTGCATTTCTTCTTTATCTACTTCCGATTTGCCTGCAATCGCATTTCCAATTCTTCCAAATATTCCTTTTTTCTTTGCTTGTGTAGATGTCCGTAAGGTATCATACGTTATAGATCTTAATACTTTGTCATAGTTGTGTTTCTTTACTGCAAAATTATTAATCGTTTCTTGACCCGATTCTATTGCAGTAAAATGAATCAAAGAATCGAGTTGTTTTCTTAATTTAAGGATGTCATTTTCAGCAATTTTTTTATTTTTTATCACTTCCAAAAAATTAATATCTCTTTTAGACAATAGATTCAAACTATCTAGATAGCAAGACATTGTCTCCATCGATTTTCTATAATTATTTAAAGAGCTTTTGGTATGGTACTGCAAGTACGTATTAAAATTATTCTCAGCATCAAAATAATTTTTTGTAGCAAGATTCGTGTAAATTAAAGCTTGGTTTGGTGTAATTAAGCTTTGAATGGTTTGAGAAAAACTATTCTGAATTTTCTTTTGATTGAACCAAATTCTAAAAATTAAGAGCTGAATAATTAATATTGCTATAAAAAGCAATAGGTGTATTGTTTTTCTTCTTTTAATAGGGATAATCATAATCGATATTTTTTTTGACTAATACTTAAGGTTAACCTTGTTGTTTTTCAATCTGAACTCAAAGAGTAAAAAGCAGTATATTTAAAAAAAATACTATCCATATTAAGAATTTCGTAAAAAATAAGATTTTTTTACGAAATTTTTTCATTCCTTGCTTTTGGATTCAAAAATTGTCAATTTGGGGAGGGCAATTTCTAAAAGCGTTAGCTCCATATTTATGTATGCGAGGGCAAACTTAAGACATTCATAAATATAAATCAAAGAATGATAGTTAAAAAAGATTGGTTACTTCTTTTATTTTATCTAGTATCTAATTGAAGTAGAATATTATAAATTGAATATTTTATAACTTTGATGTGTAGATTTAACGATATTTTCGGTTCGTTCGGGATGAGTGTCCGATATAAAAAGCTGTCCAAAAGTATCCGAATTTACCATTTCGACTATTTTTGCTACCCGACTTTCATCTAACTTATCAAAAATATCATCAAATAAGAGTATCGGTTTTACACCACTTTGTTTTTTTAAAAACTCAAATTGCGCTAGTTTTAAAGCAATTAAAAAAGATTTTTGTTGTCCTTGCGACCCGAATTTTTTTATAGGATGATGCTCAATTTCAAATAACAAATCGTCCTTGTGTGTCCCCACACTCGTATAATGCAAAGCCCTATCTTTGTTGATGTTTTGTTGCAAAAGTATACGTAAATTATTCTCGAACAAATGACTTTCGTAAACCAATTGAACCGCTTCTTGCGACCCAGTAATCGCCTGATGATGCAGGTTAAAAATAGGAACAAATTGGGCTATAAATTGTTTTCGCTTCTCAAAAATAGACTGTCCCAAACCCGTGAGTTGCTCATTATATATAGCTATGGTATCGTTGTCGAAAACATGATTTAAAGCAAAATATTTTAACAAAGCATTACGCTGGTTGATTATTTTTTGATACTGAATTAATTCTTGCAAATACTGCGCATCTAGTTGCGAGATGACACTGTCCATAAATTTCCTTCGGGTTTCACTCCCTTCAATAATCAAATCACTATCGGCTGGAGAAATAATAACCAAAGGAATAAAGCCAATATGATCCGAAAATTTGTCATATACTTTCCCGTTGCGTTTCAATATTTTTTTTTGCCCTTTCTTCAAGCTGCAAACAATTTGTTCGTTTCTTTCGTTTTTCTCGATTTCGGCATCGATTACAAAAAACTCTTCCCCATGTTTTATATTCTGAACCGCCAATGGATTAAAATAGCTTTTACCGTACGATAAATGATAAATAGCATCGAGTACATTGGTTTTTCCAATCCCGTTTTTGCCTACAAAACAGTTTATTTTGGTATCAAACTCAAAATTGGCTTCCGCAAAATTTTTATAATTGAAAAGGGAAATTTTTTTTAAATACATTTTAAAATGATGCTGATGATATGCGCTTTATTTTTTTTTGAAAAGTGTGCGCAAAGTATTGAAAAATATCCATAAAATAACCTTTTATTCTTTTTCTAAAGCAACTTTTTTTATCTAAAGAAGCTAAGAAGCTAGAACTAAATAAAATATTATGGTTTTATATTGAATATTAAATGATTTTTTTTGTGTGGGTTTGAATAAAAATTTTATTTTTGCGACTCACTAAATTAAAAGGAAATGGCTACTTACAGTAAAAGAGGATATAAAACACCAAAAGAAAAAGAAGTAAACGAGATAGTTGAAGATATAAAAATCGATGAAAAAGACAGCACAACTGCTGGGGTGTTTTCTAAATTAGACGAAACTGCTTCAAAAACAGAGGATTGGGTAGCTAAAAACCAAAAAATAATCATCGGAATTGTTGCAGGTGTTACATTGATTACAGTAGGATATTTGGCATTTCAAAAATTTGTTACAGCTCCAAAACAAGACGAAGCTGCCAATGAGATGTTTATTGCTCAACAAAATTTTCAAAAAGCAACAGACGGAGTAGCAAGTGATTCCCTATACAAATTAGCATTAAATGGTTCCGAAGGTAAATTTGGTTTTGTAAAAATAGCCGATGAATATTCAGGTACAGATGCTGGGAATTTAGCCAATTATTATGCAGGAATGGCCTACTTGAATACTGGTAAATATGCAGAAGCGATTGACTATTTAGGAAAATTTAGTTCTAAAGATATTATTTTAAGTGCTTTGGCAAAAGGAGCAATAGGCGATGCTTATGCTCAAAAAAATGATCAAAAAGAAGCTTTGGCAAATTACATAAAGGCTGCAGAGTCTAGCAAGAATGACTTTACAACGCCCCGTTTTTTAATGAAAGCTGGAAAAACAGCTTTGGCTTTAGGTCAAAAAGAAGACGCTTTGAAATATTTTACAGATATTAAAGAAAACTACGAAGCAACTCCAGAAGCTGCTAGTGTAGATGTTTTAATAGGATTGGCACAGTAAAAACCAGATAGCAGATTACGTAGAGAACCGTTTTTTTTTCTAAAATCTGCAATCTAATTAATCTAACAATAAGATGGCAACTATAAATAAAAATTTATCCGATTACGACAAAAACAGTGTTCCGAATGCCAAAGACTTTCGTTTTGGGATTGTAGTTGCCGAATGGAACGAAACCATTACCGAGGGCTTGTTTACTGGAGCTTTGCAAGCATTACTAGAAAACGAAGTGCCCTCTCAACAAATTGTACGTTGGAATGTCCCTGGAAGTTTTGAACTTATTTACGGAGCCAAAAAAATGTTGCAGACTCAAAATGTAGATGCTGTAATCGTTATAGGTTGTGTCATTCAAGGA
>JAYVGE010000154.1:0-4248 GCA_043772515.1 Flavobacterium sp.
CCGAATGAAAGAGGCAAAAGAAAGGCGTATTGAAACCAAATTAAATCAAGAAAAGAAACAACAGGAAAAAGCTGAAAAATGGAAATTATTACAGCTACAGGAGATTTTATATTTAGGCGAATCGATATCAAAAGGATTGAATTTTCAATTAAATGACTCTACGCTTTTAGAAAAATACAACTTACCTCTTTATCAAAATGTATTAGCATTGACCGAAAGCATGCAGATTGATTTAAAAGCATTGCAGTATCTAGCCTATAACCGTAAGGTGTCTAAGGTAAATCATTATCATACCTTTGAAGTAGCCAAGAAATCTGGTGGAAAACGCAAAATTTCTGCACCAAAACCAAAACTAAAAGAAATCCAAAACTGGATTTTAGAAAATATTCTCAATAAAATACCAAACAATGAAGAAGCACACGGTTTTATAAAAGAGCGTTCTATAGTAACCAATGCAAACCTGCATACCAACAAAGATATCGTTATTAATATAGATTTGAAGGATTTTTTCCCTACAATCACTCACAAAAGAGTTAAAGGATTGTTCCATAAAATGGGATATTCAGAACAATTATCTACTATTTTTAGCTTATTATGCACTCATGCTGAAGTTGATGAAATAGACCTAGATGGGCTAACTTATTACGTTCACTCTAGTGAACGTAAGCTGCCACAAGGTTCGCCAGCAAGTCCAGCAATTAGCAATTTGATTGTTTATAAAATGGACAAAAAAATTAATGGTTTGGCCAAGAAATTCAATTTCACTTACACCCGTTATGCAGACGACATGAGTTTTTCTACGACCCAAGAAAATTACGCCAATGTTTCCCGGTTACTCTTTTATACCAAAAAAATAATAGTCTCAGAAGGATTTGTAATACACCCCGACAAGATTCACATCATGCGAAAAGGAATGCAGCAAAAGGTAACAGGAGTTGTTGTCAACGAGAAAATGAATATCGATCGCATACAATTAAAAAAATTTCGTGCTTTGTTGCATAATATTGAAACCATAGGATGGAAAGACCAAAAATGGGGAAAAGCCATCCACTTAATTAATGCCATAGACGGTTACATTAATTATGTTTATATGGTAAATCCTGAAAAAGGAAAAGTATTTAAACAAAAAGTAAAGGATATACTTAAGAAACACGGTCAACCCAATATTGCAAAAACGCAAGTTGTAGAAAAAGAAGACATTATACACAAGCCTATTCCAGAACCTATTAAAGATACACCAATGGATGAAAAGCCAGAAAACTGGTGGAATATTTTTTAATTAATACCCTTTTCAATTATGAAATTAATTCAACAAATTAAGCTTTTCTATAAAGAAGGGAATTCTGACAAAGTTTATGAAATAGACTTATGCAGTATTGATGCTACCAATTATGTAGTGAATTTTAGATACGGAAGAAGAGGCAGCCTATTAAAAGAAGGTACCAAAACACCTGAATACGTTTCGGTAGAAAAAGCACAAATAATTTTTGCAAAGCTTGAAAATGAAAAAACAAGCAAAGGTTACGCTTCTGAAATTGAAACATTAATAGACCTCCCTTCATTAAATAGTATAGAACCTGATTCTATAAATGGGGTAATTCTGCAACGCTTGGAGGATGCTGTAATGGGTAAGCAAACATTCAAGACACAATGGAAAACCAGCAGAGTGATTTGGAAAGCGGGGCTATTAGACATTCAGGAAGCAATTCCCTACATCATTAAATTGGCATCAAAGGAAGACGAACTACAAACGTATTCGGCACTATGGGCATTAATTAAACTAAAATCTACTCTAGCTCAGGGTGTTTTTAAATCCTACGCATTACAAACCAAACAAAAAGAATACCTCAGAAATTTGGCCCACGAAGGTTTATTAGAAATCCTAAAAGAGGAGGAATTGCAAAACCACCTTGCGATATTATTAGAAACGATTCCACCAGAAGTGAGGTACCATATCGACAAAAAAGATTACGATGCTTTAATTCGGTTTCTCAAAGAAGAATTAGAATCAAATTCCATCAAATACATAACCGCTTTGTACTTGCTTGCAAAATTTGACAATCAATTGCATGAAATTGTCGTTTTTTTATTAGAAGCTGTACCCTTCAGGCCTCCTTATTTCAAACACATAAGAGCTATTTATAAACTAGCCGTTTTGAGAAATGATACCGAAGTAGTTGCTGTTCTTGCCTATCGTTTTGAAAACGAAAACCCAATGTACACCAGAACAGTATCGTTAGAAAGTGAATATAACGACAGTCAATTTATCAGCACTATAAACGAAAGAGTTAATATAGGAAAAGAACTTCGCGGGAAAGACAGTAAAATTGCATTCTCTAATTTCACTAAAAGCTATTTTCAAAAAAACGCACTTCGTTTTTTGAAGGAATTAGATTCTGAATTGGATTCTAAAAAATACCTCAAGTTTGCAGTATCCATTTTACTAAAATATACAGAAAACGATTATACCAAAGCCGAAAAATTACCCTTAAACTACGCCGAATACAATTACAATGATAAAAAATATTATCATACCATAATTGATTATCCAGAATGTGCTAATTTATTGTTGCTTTCAACGATTTTGTTTGGTAATGACACGAATAGAATTTTAACTTCAAAACTACAATACATTTTAGGTAAAGAAATTGTATCTAGCAATAGTTATTACTATTCTGCTAACGAAGTGAGTAAGGCTACGAGTGTTAAAAAGAGTAACCAAGAAGAAACAAGTTCTAACTCAATTATTACTATTGCTAAAAAAGCATTTTCGACTTTTTTCGGCAAAAAAGAGATCCACAAAAAGCCAGAACCTACTTTAGTTTTGGAACCTAAAGCCATTTTAGACAACCATACAAATCGTTTAGAACTATTCCCAGAACATTGGGATGCTTATCCAGAGGCTTACATTCAACTGTTAATGGAAGCCCAAATGAATGTCATTCATGAGTTTGCTTATACTAACTTAAAAGCAAGAAATGATTTTGAGACATTAACCAATCGTTTTGATTCAATAAGTATTTTAAAATTATTGAATAATAAATTTATTATTCCAAACCAGTTAGGATTTGAAACGTTAGTTTTCAAAAACGAAACGCTATCAACACAAATCAGTTTTGTTGCCGACGTTTTGAACTCCAAAACAGCTTCGGCAAGAAATTGGGCGAAGAATCACATTTTATCAAACAAAGAAACCTTTCTTAATAACATTGATTGCATAGTAAAGTTAGTTTTTAATGAAGTTCCCGATTTAAAAAACTGGATAACAGAAACGCTAGCATCATTTTCATTTACCGAGGAAAAAGCCAAAGTAATTACTGGGAAAGTAATTATTGAGCTACTAACATTTGAAGAGTCCGTTGACAATAATAATTGGGCAATACTGGTCGTCGAAAGACTTAAACAAATAGCAACAGCTCAACTCGAACAGTTAAGTTGGGATATAGTGGCTCGATTAATTTCGTCTGATTTAAAAACAAACAATTTATTGGCTAGTAGTATTTTAATTTTAAAATCTAAAAACACAAATTCATCTGAGATTCCGATTTCGTTAATCGTGCTTTTTTTAGAAGATGAAAGTTTAGAAATCAGACAAAACGGAATACAACTCCTGAATAATTACCAAGACAATTTTTTAATTGACGCTATCGAAACCTTACGTTCTCTATTACACAATCAGTACCCTGATGTAATAGATTCAGTTTTAGAATGCATCACAAGATTAGGCGCATCACAACCAACCACCATTGACATTGCGATTCGTGACACCTCTTATGCAATGATTCGAAAAGAAAAATTTGAAGGATCGCATTCTATTTTCAATAAATTTATACTCAAAAAAAGCATCAGTCAATGGAATACTGCACTAGAACCGAGAGATGTTATAAAATTGATTCATGCCAATTATAGAGAAAGTCAATTGACAGGTTATGAAATATTAAAAAATTATTCCCGCAAAGATGAATTTACAATTCGCCAAATAATTTCATTAGGAAACCACGAAATACTTGCCATTCGACAATGGTGTTGGAATTATTTTATGGACAAAAAAGAACGAATTCGCTCTGAAAGAAACAATGCATTGGGAATATTAGACACCACTTGGGATGACACTCGAACTTTTGCCTTTCATTTTTTTAAAACCGAGTTCGACGAAACCGATTGGGATTTAGACTGTTTGATAAGCATTACCGACTCTGTACTTCCAGCTGTAGAACAATTTGGAAAAGAAATCATTACACAATATTT
>JAYVGE010000155.1:0-10670 GCA_043772515.1 Flavobacterium sp.
CCCATCAGACACAAAACAGCTGTTTGGTATCCCGAACCTGTACCGATTTCTAATACTTTGTGCTCTTTGCTTACTTCTAACAGTTGAGACTGAAAAGCAACCGTATAAGGTTGCGAAATAGTTTGTCCTGCACCAATAGGAAAAGCTTTGTCTTGGTAGGCATAATCTTCGAAACTCGAATTCAAAAACAAGTGACGTGGTATTTTATTTATTGCATCCAAAACAGCTAGATCAGTAATTCCTTTTTGCTGCAAAGTGCTTACTAGTTGATTCCGAAGTCCTTGATGCTTGGCTGTATCTTTCAAAATTTAATGTTTTTAGATTGGCAAAAATAGAAAACAATTTCAATAAAAAATGGGGATTTTAAATTTTTAAATTCACTAAATAATTGTCATCATTCCATAATTATTTAATCAATTTATTACTATTTTTGTAAAAATAACATTATTATGCTAAAAATCGGAGTATTAGGTGCTGGTCATCTAGGAAAAATACATTTGCGTTTATTACAACAATCTGAAAAGTATGAATTAGTTGGTTTTTATGACCCCAATCAAGAGAATGCCGAAAAAATTTCTAAAGAATTTGGATACAAACATTTTAGTACAATTGCCACACTTATACACGCTGTCGATGTTATAGACATCGTTACACCAACACTTTCTCATTATAAATGTGCCAAAGTTGCCATCAAATCGGGTAAACATGTATTTATAGAAAAACCGATTTCAAACACGGTAGAAGAGGCCGAAGAAATTATTGCTTTAGCAAAAGAATACAATGTAAAAGGGCAAGTTGGTCATGTCGAACGATTTAATCCTGCTTTTATAGCTACAAAAAATATGATCGAAAATCCGATGTTTATAGAAACACATCGATTGGCAGAATTCAATCCTCGTGGTACGGATGTTCCTGTGGTTTTAGATTTAATGATTCATGATATTGATGCCATTTTAAGTGTTGTCGATTCGAAAGTAAAAAACATCAATGCCAGCGGAGTTTCTGTTATTAGCGAGACTCCAGATATTGCCAATGCTCGAATCGAATTTGAAAATGGTTGCGTAGCCAATTTAACCGCTAGCCGAATTTCGATGAAAAATATGCGTAAATCCCGTTTTTTTCAGAAAGATGCCTATATCTCTGTCGATTTTCTAGAAAAAAGATGCGAAGTTGTAAAAATGAAAGATGCTCCAGAAACCCCAGGCGATTTTGACATGATTTTGCAAAATGCCGAAGGTGTAAAAAAACAAATCTATTTTTCTAATCCAGATGTAGAGCAAAATAATGCCATTCTAGACGAATTAGAATCTTTTGCTAATGCCGTAACCACCAACGGTACTCCTGTGGTAACGCTAGAACAAGCCACCGAAGCCCTAAGAGTAGCCTATCAAATTATTGATTGTTTTAAGAAATAAAATAGTTAATGTCAATACTAAACCATAGTCTTGTTTCTGAAGTAAAATCTTTAATAGTCAATGCTAAAGAAGGAGCTATTCGTTCGGTTGACCATCATCGAACCGTTTTATATTGGCACATAGGCGAACGTATTTTTAATGAAGAACAACAAGGAAAAGAACGCGCTAATTACGGTAACTATCTCATAAAATATCTTTCGGAGCAATTGCAACCAGAGTTTGGAAGTGGATTTTCGTTAAGACAATTGGAGCTAATGCGTCAGTTTTACAGAGTATTTCCAATTGCGAATACACTGTATTCGCAATTGAATTGGAGCCAATATAAACTCCTGTTAAGAATTGACAATCAAGATAAAACAGCGTTTTACATAGCCGAAACAGTCAAAAATAATTGGACAGTACGACAACTCGAACGTCAGATAAACAGCCAACTTTTTGAACGTTTGCTATTGAGTAATGATAAAGAAAGTGTCTTGGCAGTGGCTCGGAACCAAACACTACCTACAAATCCCAATGAAATAATTAAAGACCCAATGGTTTTGGAATTTTTGGGATTGAAACGAGAAAGTGCTTACTACGAAAAAGATTTAGAACAAGCTATCATTACTAACTTACAAGATTTTCTTTTAGAATTAGGCAATGGATTTTCGTTTGTAACACGTCAAAAGCGAATTCATCTTGATGGAGATGATTTTTTTGTCGATTTAGTATTTTACAATCGTCTTTTACAATGTTTTGTTCTTTTTGAAATCAAAATACATAAATTAACACATGAAGATCTTGGTCAGCTTCAAATGTATGTAAATTATTATGACAGAGTAGAAAAATTAGAATATGAAAAACCAACAATTGGTATCTTACTTTGTACAGATAAAAATGAAACAGTTGTAAAATTTTCATTACCAGAAAACAATAATTCAATTTTAGCAAGTCAGTATCAATTGTATCTTCCTACCGAAGAACAGTTACTATCTAAAATAAAACAAACAATAATAGATAAACTTTAAAAAATGAAAATAATAGCCGTAATCGGAGCAGGAACAATGGGTAACGGAATTGCCCACACTTTTGCACAAAGTGGTTTTACCGTAAAATTGATAGATATTTCTGAAAAATCATTAGATAAAGGAATGGCGACTATTGCTGCCAACTTGGATAGAATGGTCTCAAAAGGAACCATTACTCAAGAAGATAAAGCAACAACAATAACAAACATTATCACCTATACAGATATTAAAGATGGTGTTGTTGGTGCCGATTTGGTCGTAGAAGCCGCAACAGAAAACGTAGAATTGAAGCTCAACATTTTCAAACAATTAAGCGAAGCCTGTTCTCACAATACCATTTTGGCAACCAATACTTCCTCGATTTCTATTACGCAAATCGGAGCCGTGGTTGCGCACCCAGAAAGAGTTATTGGAATGCATTTTATGAATCCGGTTCCCATTATGAAACTTGTAGAAATCATACGTGGTTACACTACAAGTGACGAAGTGACAAAAAGCATCATGAATTTATCTGAAAAATTAGGAAAAACACCCGTTGAAGTTAACGATTACCCAGGTTTTGTTGCCAATAGAATTTTGATGCCAATGATAAACGAGGCTATCGAGACACTGTACAACAAAGTTGCTGGCGTTTACGAGATAGATACAGTAATGAAACTAGGTATGGGACACCCTATGGGACCTTTGCAACTAGCCGATTTTATTGGGCTTGATGTCTGTCTCGCCATACTTAATGTGATGTACGATGGTTTCAAAAATCCAAAATATGCCCCTTGTCCCTTATTGGTAAATATGGTACGTGCTGGTAAATTAGGCATAAAATCTGGCGAAGGATTTTATGATTATTCAGAAAGTAAAAAAGCAGAAAAAATAGCTTATAAATTATAGTGGTCAGGGCGGTCGTAAGTGGTCAGACACTAATTTAGCGTTTTTCTGCTCCATACTAATTACTGAACATTGAATACTAAAAAAAAATGGCAAAAATAATTCCTTTCAAAGCAGTTCGCCCTACACGAGACAAAGTCTGTTTGGTAACTTGTCGCTCATACGAAGAATATGTAAATGCGGAGTTAGCAGCTCAATTAGATTTTAATCCCTTGTCTTTCCTACACATCTTAAAACCAGCTTACACCAACCAAGAGACGGTTTCTTTCGAAAAAAGATACCGACAGGTATCCCAAAAATACCAGGAATTTAAGAACGAGATTATTTTAGTCAAAGACAAAAAGCCTGCTATTTATATTCATAAAATTGTAACCAAAACACAATCGTTTACAGGAATTATTGTCGGAACAAGCGTTGCCGATTACAGCAATAACATCATCAAAAAGCACGAAGACATTATTGCTTTTAGGGTGCGATTACTCAAAGAATACTTAAACTATTCGGAGTTCAATACCGAACCAGTCTTAATGACATATCCCGATAACAAGACCATAGAAGATTGGATTTTTAATTGCACTCAAAAATTAGCTGACTTTGAATTTTCTACCACCAAAAAAGAAATTCATTACTTATGGAAGATTGATGACGCATTAGAAATTAATTGGATACAAAATATTTTTGAAAATACAGATCATCTCTACATTGCCGATGGTCATCATCGATCGGAGGCCTCAAAATTATTATCTCAAGAAAAGGAAGACCCCAAAAACACAGCCAAGGATTATTTACTAAGTTACCTAATTTCCGAAAACAACGTCAAAATATACGAATTCAACCGATTGGTAAAAGATTTGAATGGTTTATCGAAAAAGGATTTTATAACTCAATTAAATACAAATTTCATTGTAGAAAATTGGAACCAACAACCGTTTCAACCCGCAGAGAAACACCAAATCGGAATGTATCTTGACCATGAGTTTTATAGTTTAATTTTAAGACAAGAAAAGTGTAATTTCAAAACTGCTTTAGATTGCTTGGATACCCAAATTCTATACCAAAAAGTACTTTTGCCGCTACTTGCCATCGTAGATTTACGCAATGACGAACGCATCGAATACCTATCTGGTAAACAATCTATAAGCGAGGTAAAACAAAAAATTGATGATGGAGAATTTGAAGTTGGCTTTATTATGTTCCCTTCCAATATTAATGAAATTAAGGATTTGGCTGATAACAATTTGGTTATGCCTCCAAAAAGCACCTATATTGAGCCTAAATTTAGAAGCGGATTAGTGATTTATGAACTTTAGATTTTTTAATAAAAACAAACAATGTCAATAAAAGAAAACCTCCTTCACATAAAATCCACTTTACCCGAGTACGTTACTCTTATTGCGGTATCCAAAACCAAGCCTGTTCCTGATTTGATGGAAGCTTACGAGGGTGGACAGCGCATTTTTGGCGAAAACAAAATCCAGGAAATGGCAGATAAATGGGAACAAATGCCCAAAGATATCGAGTGGCACATGATTGGACACGTGCAATCGAATAAAGTAAAATTTATGGCTCCTTTTGTGAGTTTGGTACACGGCGTAGACAGCTTGAAATTATTGGAAGAAATAAACAAACAAGCCTTAAAAAACAATCGGGTTATTGATTGTTTACTTCAAGTACATATTGCCGAGGAAGAAACCAAATTTGGCTTAGACCAAGAAGAACTTACTTCGCTGCTATCGTCAGACGCTTTTCAACAAATGAAAAACATTCAAATTGTTGGATTAATGGGAATGGCTACTTTTACAGAGAATCAATATCAAATAAGAAAAGAATTTATCCATTTGAAATCGATTTTTAATAGATTTCAATCTTTGCAAACTGCAAACTGCAAACTGCAAACTATCTCAATGGGCATGTCTGGCGACTATCAACTGGCAATTGAATGCGGTAGTACCATGGTTCGGATTGGAAGTAGTATCTTTGGCAATCGCAATTATCAATCGCAATTTTAAAATTCAATTACAATATCAAGCGTTGCTTTAAACAAGGAACGATTACAAATAGGGATTTCGTATTTAAAGTTTCTCTTTCTGTTAAAGAATTGAAGGAGTGCAGAAATTCATTAAAAGTACTAGAATATATAAGAGAAGGAGATGATGAAAAAAGAAAATTACTGATTGAAGCAGTGGAACAATTGATTGCAATAGCTTCAAAATGATTAACAACAAAAAAGGAATCAATGACAATGGCAAAAATCAATGACAATATTATAAATTGAAGTTGAGATTTTTTATTGGCTATTGACATTGATACTTGATATTGACATTGAATATGTACGCAATACTAGACGTAGAAACTACTGGAGGACAATTTAACGAGGAAGGCATCACCGAAATTGCCATCTATAGATTTGACGGTCACGAAATCGTCGATCAATTTATTAGTTTGGTCAATCCCGAAATACCGATCCAGCCCTTTGTTGTAAAACTCACGGGAATAAATAACGAAATGCTTCGTGGCGCTCCAAAATTTTTTGAAGTTGCCAAACGCATCATCGAAATGACCAATGACGCAGTACTTGTAGCTCATAATGCTTCTTTCGATTGCAGGATTTTACGTACGGAATTTAGAAGATTAGGGTATGATTTCAATGTACAAACCCTTTGCACCGTCGAATTATCTCAACGATTAATGCCTGAACAACCCTCACACAGTTTGGGAAAATTGGTGCGTGCGCTAGGAATTCCTATGGCAGACCGGCATCGTGCGAGCGGCGATGCACTAGCTACCGTAAAATTATTCAAAATGCTTTTGGATAAAGATTTAGAAAAAACAATCGTAAAAGAGCTCATCAAGTTTGAAGTAATCAAAGGCGTATCACCTCGATTGTTAGACATCATCGAAAGTTTGCCATCGCGAACAGGAATTTATTATATTCATAGAGAAGATGGTACTATTATTTTTATAGGACAAAGCAAAAACATTAAAAAACGGGTCAATCAGCATTTTACAGGAATTACCAAAAGTGCCAAAAAAATACAAGCAGAAGTTTTTACGGTAACCTTTGAAGAGACAGGAAACGAACTCATTGCCCTCTTGAAAGAATCGGAAGAAATAAGGAAAAATAGACCTATTTACAACCGAATGCCACGCAAAAATAATGCGACATGGGCAATTTATGCCGAAAAAGATGGTAATGGTTACTTAAATCTAAAACTTCAAAAGGCTGATGGAAGAAAAAGAGAAATCACCGCTTTTGCTTCGGCTCAAGAAGGAAAAAATGCCTTGTTTCGCATCACTCTAAGCTACCAATTATGCCAGAAACTAACGGGTTTATACCAGTCCAAAGACGTTTGCTCCCAGCATGCAAACAACGAGTGCGATGGTGCCTGCGTGGGTAAAATATCCTCCGAAGACTACAATTCCCGAGTACAAACCTTTATAGACAAAAACCTATTCGAAAATAAAAGTATGATCATTGTCGATAAAGGGCGGAAAATTAGCGAACATAGTGCCATTTTGGTCGAAAAAGGTGTTTTTAAAGGTTATGCCTTTTATGATTTAAACTATCAAATACACAATCCTAACGTTCTAAAAAACATTCTCGTTCCCATGACCAATAATCGAGACACGAGAACCTTTATACAAAGTTATTTAAGAAAAAACAGAGTCATTCAGATTATCAACATCTAATAAACGCTACTTTCATAATCTTAATTTCTATAAAAAAAATACCAACACACAACACGTTATACTTTTAAAAAACAAATTCTAATCAGTAGCTATTCCAGCGCTGCACTGCAACTCCTCGTTATTCAAGCCATTTTTCTAAGGCATAAAAGGAGCTTCCTTTGGTCGCTCTTTTATCCCCAGAAAAAAAGGCTTTCCTAACTCCGGGGTTTACGTTCCGATCTGGGCTAAAAAAAATATGAAATACCTAATTACCATCGTCGGGCCAACAGCCATAGGAAAAACTGCTTTGAGTATTGAATTGGCAAATCATTTCAATTGCCAAATAATTTCTTGTGACAGCCGTCAGTTTTTTAAAGAAATGACCATTGGTACAGCAGTTCCAAGCCCAAAAGAATTAAACGCTGCTCCACATCATTTTGTACAAAACAAATCTATTTTTGATGCTTACACCGTCGGCGATTTTGAAAAAGAAGCCCTTGAAAAACTCGAAGAACTATATCAAACCAATGATTATGTACTACTTGTTGGAGGTTCTGGATTGTATGTAGATGCTGTCCTAAAAGGATTTGACGAATTTCCAGAAATAAATGAAACGGTGCGCCAAAATGTAAACGCCAATTATGAGAAGTTAGGAATTACTTATTTACAGGAGCAACTACAAAGATTAGACCCTGCATATTTTGAGAAAATAACAATCGATAATCCACAAACATTACAAAATCCGCAACGAATGATGCGTTTTGTAGAAGTTTGTATTGGAAGTTCAAAACCCTATTCTTCTTTTTTAAACCAAAAGAAAATCAACCGTAACTTTACACCAATCCTCATTGGTTTAGAAGCCGAAAGATCTGTAATTTACGACAGAATCAATCAACGAGTAGCCATCATGATTAATGAAGGTTTGCAAAAAGAAGCCCAAAGTTTACACGGGAACAAAAACCTAAATGCTCTGCAAACAGTTGGATATCGAGAACTATTTAGTTATTTTGACGGTGAATTTTCGTTGCCCTTTGCAATCGAAGAAATCCAGAAAAACACAAGACGGTTTTCTAAGCGACAACTCACTTGGTTCAAAAGAAATGAAAACACAAAATGGTTTGATTATTTAACTCCTAAAAATGAAATCATTACTTATATTAAAACCCAAATCAAATAGTTTTTTAAGCTTCAAAGTATTCAAAATTCAATATCAAAAATGGCTATAGCACCAAATTTCACCTCCATATTAAGCAAAGATTGGGAAATAAATTTTACACAATGCACCCCAAATGGCTACCTAAAATATACCGATTTGTGTAATCTTCTGCAACTAACGGCAGCCGCTCACTCCGAAATGGGAGGTATTAGTTTTACAGACATGCAAGCGTTTGATCAGGCTTGGGTTTTGAGTAGGATGCGCGTTGAAGTAACCGAACTACCCAAATGGCGCGATATTGTTACGGTAAAAACCTGGATCAATTCTTTAGAAAATTCTCGTTCGGTACGGGCTTTGGAAATACATGTCAACGGAAAAAAAATAGTGGGTTCAGAGACTTTCTGGGCTGTTTTTAATACCAAAACCCGCAGACCAGAGCCTTTGGCTTTGCCTTTTGAACATTTTGAGCTCTATCCTGAAAAAAAAGCTACAGAAAAAAGTTTTTCTAAAATTAACCTAACCCACGAAAAAGAAATCATTTTTGAAAGAACTGTTTTCCTATCTGATTTAGATATTGTAAATCATGCCAATAATGTAAAATATTTAGAATGGTGCTTGGATTTGGTCGACGAAAATAAGATTCTAAATCAGACAATCAAAAGCTTTGAAATGAATTTTTTGAAGGAGTTATCACTCAAAGACAACGTAATTATTCACGAAAGTCTAAAGGATAATCATGTTATTTTTAGCATCACCAAAGAAGACAAAACCAGTTTTGCATTGCAATTAAATTACGAACATCTTGAACTCTAACAATTAGGATACAGACCATCCTTGACTTTTTTGGCGCTCCCGATAATGGGGACTTTACTCCTATTCAAACGCATATAAAAGCTTCACTAAAAATCAACCAGACGTTTGCTTTGCATAATTTACGGACCTTTTCTTAATCTTTCTTTTAATTTTTATCGCGAAAAGTAGTTTTTTATGGCTGTAAATATTAGAAAATAAAAAAATGACAATCCGTTAGTAAAGGTTTTGAAATAAAGCATGCAAAATTTGACGAAGTTATACCAAACCCACTAAAATAAGTGGGTTTTGCGGGGTAAACGCTTTTAAAAAAAAAGTTAGACACGAATTACACCAATTTACAGGAATAATTACTTTTTGAATTACACAAATCTTCATAATTCGTGAAATTTAATTTTTTAAAATTTGTGCTAATTCGTGTAATTCGTGTAGGATAATGTTAAAGGCGTTTGCCCTGATGGGTTTTGCTATAAACATATTGTATTTGTTAGAGTAATTTCAATCGTTATTGACAGTTTGACTATAAATACCACAATATCGTTCCTAATTACATAATGGTATAAAGCCATCGATCTGATAAAAAATTGCTATCGTACTAGATTTAGTTTTGCTCAGTAATTGTAGATTGTTTAAGTTTGATAATTCTTACTTTTTGGTTTGTATTATCTGCCAAAAAAAGACGATCATTAAGTTGTGCAGTACTTACAATATTTCCAAAAATATTTCCTCCCATAACATCCGAAGCATTTACTCTTGCTTTGTAGATTTTATCCATAAATTCTCTTCTTGGATAAAGGCGCAAATAATTTAAATCTCCAACGTTTTCGGAGCTAATAGCCCAATCTGTGCTAATATTGACAGCGAGGGGTTTGGCCACTTCAAATGGTGTTACTGTAGGAACTATAGGCGTTACAAGCGAATATCCAGCATGGGTTCGAATACCTGCAATATTGTAATACAAATACCCTTTTGCATTTATTCCTGCTACAACTAAATTTCCGTCTGCTACATCCATAGAATAGGTTTCGGTACCACCTTGTAAGGTATTTAATTTGGCGATAGGAGATAAGTTCCAATTACTTGTACCTGTGATCTGTGATGTTTCAAAAACTTTAATAGTGGTGTTTTTTTCTTTGACAAATACTAGTCCATCTTTTACTACAACTCCAAAAACGTGCACAAAAGTTTGCCACCATTGACCATTTCCTACGGTATTTATTCCGGTGTTTGTGACTTCATCTATAACAAAAAGTCTAGAATCAATACTTCCAAGATAGATTCTACCATTATCAATACAAACCGAAGAAAGATTCGTTAGTGGTATCGAGGTCGTTCCTTTGGTGTAGCTTGTAATTGTTTTTATGAAAGCCAATGTTTGAGCATTGAAAATTTCAAGTGCATCACCATTACATATATACAATTTATCGTTTGCTATCGCTATTGCTTTAGGATTTAATTTTCCTGTTCCATCTCCAATTTGACTTGCAGTGATTGTTGCTTCGTCTGTAGGGTAATAATAACTATAATTTGGGGTATTTACATCGTAAGAATCCTTGCTGCAATTTGTAAAAAAGCAAAGTAATAATATAAAGAAAGCTATTTTATTCATCTTGATTTGATTTGTTAATTCCATTTTCCTTCTCCTTTATATTTTAATAAGAATGTATTTTGGGGATCAATAGTAAAAACAGGTTTTTTATAAGTACCTGTCAAGTAGTTTGTTTTAGT
>JAYVGE010000156.1:0-4243 GCA_043772515.1 Flavobacterium sp.
TAGTGAGTTTTATTTAATCAAAAAAAACATAAAAAAATCCCATCTCGAATTAACGAAATGGGATTATTATTCAATGTCGTTTCCTTAAGACTTTTTTCAAGTCGAGCGCAGTCGAGACTCAACGCCTAGTCTCGACTTGACAACATCTGTACTAACTTTTAATATCTTGGGGAAACGACATTGGATTATTATTTTTAAACAGAGTATGAAAATTATTTCTTACTCCATTCGTTAATACTGTCTTTGTTCATTTTTACATAATCCTGATTTTTTGCTATTTCTGCTGCGGTTAGCGATACTTTGGCAGTTTCAATTGCTCCATTTTTATCACCTTGCTTCGCCTGAATCAATGATTTTAATCTATTGTAATAATACGGCTGACGCTCTTTACTCATCTCCAAAGCTTTGTCAATATAGTTTTTTGCCTTAGTCAAATCTCCATTCGATTGAAAAACATACTGAGCTGCCGAAAAATAATCTCCCGAAACGGGACCACCCAAAACCTTCTCTATACTAGCATTTGCCGTTTTTTGAGTAGGCACTTCAAATTTTACTGCTGCATAAGAATTTTCCCAGTACATTTCTAAGAATGCAAAATTGCTATCAATACCACTAATTCCGATTGTAAAACTTTCTGCCGTTTTTGCCAAAGCTTCTTCTTTTACGGTTGTTTTTAAAGCAATATTATCCTCATTCCATGTTTCTGGAGTACCCCAGTTATCGGTTGTTTTGTAAAATATAACTTCCCAACTTTCAATTTTCGGAATGGTATATAAAGCATATTTACCCTTTGGTAATGTCTTACCATCGATAACCACATCGTCACTAAAAGATATTGTAGTATTTTCATTAGCTCCTGTTCTCCAAACTTTTCCAAAAGGAACTAAGTTTCCAAAAACGGCTCTACCTCTGGCTGCTGGTCTTGAGTAAACGACCTCTACATCGGTCAGTCCTACCACTTGATTTAGTGTCGATTTTGGACTCGCTTGGGGTGTTTTTAATTGTGCCTCAATCGAAAAAGGAGCCATAATAAGAGCTAATGCAATAATTATTTTTTTCATAATAGTTTTTTTTAGATGTTTGTTCAAAAATACAAATTCAATCAGTCCTAAATGTTAAAATTCTCTTAATTCAATATTAATGTTCCGTACATTTTCCAGATTTAAAATATCAAAATGATTGATGATTAAATCGGCTGACGATAAATCTTGGTCTTTAGAATGCATACTGTCGTACCCCACACAAAAGAGTCCGGCCGCTTTTGCCGCTTTTACGCCATTGGTACTGTCTTCAATCACTATACAATTCTCTTTTGGTACACTCGACAAGCCAGCAGCATACTCAAAAATGGCAGGATGCGGTTTCGATTTCTCAAAATCTTCGCCACTTACAATATGCGAAAAATATTGATGCAATCCAAAACGATTAAAAACGCGCTCAATTGTAACTTTTGATGCAGACGAAGCAACAATCAATTGTATCCCATTTTGGTACAGCACTTTAATCAATTTTTCGACTCCTTCTAGTAATTCTAAATCTTTTTTGTTATCAAAAGCATCATTAAATAGGCTTCGTTTTCTTTGAATTAAATCTTCTACCTCCTCTTTGAGCTGAAATTTTTCTTTCAGAATCTGAAAAACATTTCGGGTAGAATTTCCTGTAAAAGAAGTAAACATTGCTTCGGTAACGGGAATCTTTAATTCATCAAAATGCTGAAAATAAGCATAACGATGTACTGGCTCGGTGTCTACAATTACGCCATCCATATCGAAAATTACTGTTTGTATCATTTAATAAAACTGCTTAGATTATTAGATTTTTGGACTGCTTAGGTCTTGAACACTGTGGACGAAGAATGTGCAATTACTTTACCGCGTACCTCGCAACTCCTCGTCATGACAAACTGATTACTCCTTCTTGAGCAAATAGCGAATCACGGTTTCTGCGGCATACAACCCAAATAGTCCTGGCATGTAGCTGTTGGTTCCGTAAAAAGATCTTTTAAAATTAGACCCATCCGTCATTTTCAAACTGGTTTCATCTTGAATTTCTGAAGAGAATACCACTTTCAATTTATCAATTTTTACTTCCTTTAATCGTCTTCGAATTGTTTTAGCAAAAAAGCAATTAACCGTATTGGTAATATCTGTCACTTTTACTTTGGAAGCTTCCATCTTACCACCAGCCCCCATACTGCTTATGATTTTTACTCTTTTTCGTTTGGCCGAAATAATCAAATTCAGTTTTGGGGTTACACTATCAATACAATCCAAAACATAATCAAACTCTTCCGAAACAATTTCGAAAGCACGCTCAGGCGAAAGAAATTCTTGTACTCTCGTCAATTTCAATTCTGGATTAATATCCATTAATCGATTGCCAACAATGGTTATTTTGGGTTGTCCAACGGTAGAATGCAAAGCGGGTAATTGTCTGTTTATATTGGTAATATCTACCACATCTCCATCAACTATTGTCATGGTTCCTACTCCAGCTCTCGCCAAAAATTCGGCTGCAAAAGACCCTACTCCACCCAACCCTACAACCAAAATATTGGCATTTTGCAATTTATTTAATCCTTCTTTTTTAAATAAAAGTTCGGCTCTTTCTGTCCACTCTGCCATAATAAAAGTCTATTCGTTAATTTGATTATCTGCTTATTTATTAAAAACCGTATTGTAATTATTCGAAATTAATAGCTGTAGTTCTTTAATCCCAATCTTTTTGTATTTTGCTGCCAAAGTATACACTTCCTGAATTTCTTCTTCAACGGTATCTGTCTCCAAAAAAAATCGATCATTGGGAATGCTTATAAAAACGGCTTCTAAATCTGAATTTCGCAATAAATATTTTCCAAACGAAATGTAAAATCCATTGTCTATTAATTGTTTTGCTACTTGCTGGTTTTTTGAAAAACCGTGAATAATCATCGGAACAGAGATAGCCCATTTTTTCTTGATGGCAATTACTTCCTCAAAAGCAGCTACGCAATGAATAACAACTGGCTTCTGGTATTTCTGAGCTAAAAGTAGCTGTTTTTCGAAAACCGATTGCTGTATGTCCATTGCAATTTCAATGCGTTTATCCAACCCGCATTCGCCTATAGCGAGACAATTAAACTCTTGTAATTTGCTTTCTATCAATTCTAAATCGGCTTCAATACGATCTTCGACAATGTACCAAGGATGAATTCCTATAGAATAAAACGGGATTGTTGCATCTAATTCTTGTGGATATTGATTGACCAATTCTAATACATTAGGATGATTGGTAAATTTATGCGTATGAAAATTAAAATAGTTCATTAGTGGTGAAACTTTTAAAATTTAGCAACTGCCATCGAGTCAAAATTTTCTTGGGCAAATCCAAAATTTATTTGCAATAAAAAAAACAAAGTCGTTATAATTCCCATCTTTTTAATTTTATACAAAAATAGTTTAAAGTTACAAGGGCACAAAGCTACTAAGATATAATATTTTTATTATTACTATTCAACCAAACCACAACTCCACAACTTTCCATTTAAATCAAATAGAATTTCTATATTTGTTTGAAGTTATACTGTGACTAATATATTTTAGTTCAACTCGAATTATCCTCACCCCAACCCTCCCCAAAGAATAGGGAGCTGGATATTGGATTAATTTATAAATACTGATGGTATTAGAAAGTCCAAAAAAGCGATAACACTACCTCTAAAATAGACCCTTAAAAATAAAATAGTGAATAAAATAAAAGAAATTCTTTTGGTTCTCGAAGAAATGGCACCATTGGCTTATGCCGAAGATTTTGATAACGTAGGTTT
Source organism: Flavobacterium sp. (assembly GCA_043772515.1). GTDB lineage: Bacteria > Bacteroidota > Bacteroidia > Flavobacteriales > Flavobacteriaceae > Flavobacterium. The sequence continues at coordinate 3,806 of JAYVGE010000156.1, forward strand.
ATTAGTTGGCGACCTAGAAGCGGCCGTTACGGGAATTTTGGTTTGTCACGATGCCTTAGAAAATGTAATCGAAGAAGCCATTGCCAAGAATTGTAATCTGGTCGTTTGCTTTCATCCGATCTTGTTTTCGGGATTAAAAAAAATTACAGGAAAGAATTATGTAGAACGAGCCATCATCAAAGCCATCAAAAATGATATTGCCATATACGCCGTACACACGGCTCTAGACAACCATCCCGAGGGGGTCAATAAAATATTTTGTGACGCATTGGGTTTGATAAAAACAAAAATTCTGATTCCGAAACAAAATTTTATCCGAAAATTAGTAACCTATACTGTTCTCGAAAATGCAGAGCAAGTTCGCAATGCCTTGTTTGACGCTGGTGCTGGAAGCATTGGTAATTATGACAATTGCAGTTTTAATTCGCAAGGAACTTT
>JAYVGE010000157.1:0-10646 GCA_043772515.1 Flavobacterium sp.
TTCCGTATTTTAAAGAAACGAAACCCTTTTCTACAGGCCAAGGTAATTTTCCTTTATTAGCTCTAAAGTTATCCGAATACATTTTGCCTTCGGTAGTCAAAACAATTTTGGTAGAAGATACTGGCGCTACAGCCTCTTTTTTATTTGAAACTGCTTTTACCTTTGGTTTTGGAACAGGAATGGGCTTCGGAATAGGTTTTGAATGGGCTTTGGCATTTGCTCTTGCTAGCGCATTGGCTTTTTCTATTGCTCTAATTTTCTCTAATTCTCTCGCTTTTTCTGCTGCTACTGCCTTGGCAAGAGCTGCCGCTTTGGCTTTTTCTTTAGCTGCCTTTTCTAGTGCCGCTTTTCTATTGGCAGCGGCTATTGCTTCTCGAATTAATCGTTCTATTTTTTTATCTATCGTTCTAGACTCCAATTGATTTTTCTTAATAGCAGCAGCAATTTTATTTTTGTCTTTCTTAATCGACTCCACCAATTGCTCTTGCTCCTTCTTTTCTGCTTCTAAAGATAATTGTTCTTTTTCGTTTTCGACAATAAGTTTTTGCTTAACGGTTTTTTGAACCGCTAACTTCTTATTGAATCCTGAAAGTTGATCCGATTTCGATTTGATTTCCAATCCTTGTCTTTTTCTATAACTTGTGTATTGTTTAATGTACTGTAGCCTTTTGTAGGCTTGCAAAAAACTATTCGACGACATCAAAAACATCACTTTGCTCTCTTCAGATCGGCTTTTATAAGACTTTAAAATCATTGCGGCATAGTCTTTCTTGAGCAATGTCAGTTCTTTTTTAAGCTTTACAATCTCCACTTCGTTTACATATATATCCTTTATCAAGAGTTTCTCTTGATTTTGAGTAGTGTGTATTAAGACTTCTTTGAGTTTTATTTTCTTTTCTTGTAGAACAATAACATTTACAGCTGTTTTTTCTTTCTGCTTTACGAATAGTAACTGCTTTTGATTGTCTTTTATCTCTTTTTGAATCTGAGCCTTACGCAATTCTAGTTTTTCTTGTTGTGACTTCTGACTCCAAACACTGGTAGCGAAACAAATAAGGAGTAAGCTTAGAAGAAATTTTGACATTTTAAAAATATATTTTTTTTGCAAATTTACTTAATTATATCTCTTTGTACTTGCTTTTAAGATACTATAGGGAAAAGAAAATCATTATTATACCTTAACTGACTCTACAAAGCATTCAAAAAAAAACACTATTTTCATTCTTAGAATAAAATAGTGTTTGCTGTACTTTTTGTATAATTGACTATTTTCTACATATTAAACAACCAACTAGCCGGATTATTGTATGTGGTGTTCTGAGAAATAGTAAATTTGAGTATCGTTTTACCTTCGGCATTGGTTCTTATTCTTCCTAAGTTTTGCTTTATGTTTACTTTGTCGCCTTTGCTCACGGCAACGGAACTTAAGTTTTGATATACTGTAAAACAATCTCCGTGCTGTATCATTACTGCTTTATTTACAGGAGACAAAACCATCACACTGGTTACTTCTCCTGCAAATACTGCTCTCGCATTCGATCCAGAATCTGTAGTTATCTCTACCCCACTATTATGTATAACCAATGATTCATATACAGGATGTGGCTGGCTTCCATAGCGCAATGTAACTACTCCTTTTTCGACAGGCCAAGGCAATTTTCCTTTGTTGGCTCTAAAATTATCTGCCAAAATTTTTGCCTCAGGAGTCAATACGATTCTTGAAGAAGAAACTACAGCATTCGGATTGGCAGCAATGGCTCTTCTGTTGGCTTCGGCAATAGCCTCTCGAATTAATCTATTGATTTGTCCATCAATCGCTCTTGCTTCTTTTTGCTTTTTCTTGATTGCGGTAACAATTTTATTTTTATCTTTTTTAATCGAATTGAGCAATTTTTGTTGTTCCTGTTTTTCTTTTTCTAGAGACAAGCGTTCCTTATTGTTTTCGACTATCAATTTTTGTTTTGCCGTTTTTTGAATGTTTAATTTTCCATTATAATCGACAAGCTGGCTCGATTTTGATTTAATCTCTTCTCCTTGCATCTTTCTATAACTCGTATATTGTTTCATATACTGCGCTCTTTTATAGGCTTGTAGGAAATTTTCTGAAGACAACAAAAACATCGCTCTACTTTCCTCAGACCTACTTTTATAGGACTTCACTATCATCTTGGCATAATCTTCCTTAAGAATATCTAGTTCTTTTTTAAGCTTGTTAATTTGCACTTGATTGATATACATGTCATTACCCAAAAGTTTAGATTGCTTTTCGGTAGTGTGAATCAATTTTTCTTTTAGCTTTATTTTATTACTTTGTATCACAACGACGTTTACCGCCGATTTTTCTTTCTTTTTTACGGTTTGCAACAGCCTCTCATTGTCTCTGATTTCTTGTTGTAATTTCGCTTTTTGTTGTTCTAATTTTTCCTGCGTAACCTGACCGCACAGCAGTGAAGTGCTACATACAAAAACTAAAGTTAGGAGGAATTTTGACATCTTAAAAATATATTTGTTCAAATTTACTTAATTAAAATTCTTTTATATCCATTTGGTACACTATACGGAAAAGAAAGTTCTTCATTAAAGGTAATCGTGTTGTACTTCAGGTTAATTTCTGTTTTTCCTTTTTCTTGAACGGTGTTTATTAAAATATTGGACGGCAATGCCGTTTCATTAAACACCATGTCGTCTGAATAAACTACTTGAATCATTCGATTTTCTGCTCTTTGTGCTATTTCCTGTTTTTTGACTACAAATTTATTGGTGTCAAAAAAGAAAGTTTTCTTGGTATTCGAATCCGATAAATCCTCTAATTGGTACAGTTGGTCTACCAGTGTTTCTTTATACTTTCCTTTGGTTAGGTCGTCCATTGCTTTTCCCAATAACATGTTTTGAACTTTAAAAAAATTCAAATCTGTTCCTAGCCATTGGCTAAGTGCGCTAAAATCCCCCTCAAAATAACTACTGTTTATTTTCTCGTAATAGTTTACCGATGTTGGCGTGATCAATGCTTTTGCCATGGTGATTCCTAAAAACCGAATGCTTACCAAAATCTGTTCGTCTTTCTTAATTTTTATCTCAGCCGTAACATTTTGTGTTTGCTTTTCATCGGAAAAACGAACATTTGATTTTATATATAATGTCGAAAACGCTGTTTTATTGTTGTAATAATTCTCTATTATTTTATTGGATGTCATTGTTGTAGCCTCTTTTGCTACTCCAGCAACAATTGCTTTAGACTTACAAGATGCCATAAGAACAAGCAATAGTACGATTGTATATTTCTTCATTATTTTTTTTCTTTTATTAACTGATCGGCTTTTATAAAATAAAGCTCTTTTTTCTTAAAATCTCCCAAGCCGTTGTAAGCTTCGCCTAATTGAATATTGAAATTGATTTCTAATACTTTGTTATTAACCAAATAATCCCATCCCATTTCTAGCCATTCTTTGGCTTTCTTGTGTTTTTGTATTTGATTATTTCCCAATCCTGCGTAGTAGTAAAACTCAGGTTGCGCTGGAAAAAAGGCAATCAATTCTTCTGCCTTTTGAGACACTTTCTCAAATTGCTTTGCTTCGGTGTAGGCTTGAAGCAAAAGCAAACTTACCTCTATGTCTTCTGCACTTTTCTTTGACGCTTTTTCGTAGTATTTGATGGCGAGTTCGAACTGCTTTTTGTTTTGATAAAATTTTGCAACTTCTTTCGACACATTGCCATCTGCTTCTGTATCAAAATAGGCAATAGCTTTTTCTAAATCGATAGCATACTGAGGGTTCGAATTTACAAAAATCAAGAACTCATTGAGTATTCGGTGCTTAATTTTTAAGTCAATTTTAGGACTTGCCAGCACACTATTCATGGCTGTAATTGCTTTGGAGCCATTGTTTAGGTCTAAGTGATATTTAAACAAACTCACCTGTGCCCACTCCGAATTTGGAATAGCAAGCTCTAATTTCTTTGTGATCTCTATTGCTTTTTCTTCTTCGTTATTTTTGGAGTACAAATAGATAAGGCCAACATAATTTGATTCTACCGTTGGGTATTTATTGATTTGGTCTAGTAAATTAGCTATTTCTGCATTTTGATATTTACCCACAGACAAAATTTGCATTTTATACGAATCCCTTCTGTCGGATTTTCCGAACTTGTCATTGAGCTCATTAATTCCATCTAGTGCTTTATCGAATTGTTTGGTATTCATATAAAGCGAAATTAAATCTTCTTTGAACTTTTCGTCAAAAGGAATTAGTTTATTGAGAACATAAATCCCTTGCTCATAGTTTTTTGTTTCATAACTCACATCATACATACCAACCCAAAACCATTTGTTTTTGGGGTCGATTTGCGTCGCATGTTCAAAGGAGGCATACGCATTTTTATAATCCTTGAGGGTCAAGTAATTTTTTCCTAATTCTAAATAAAGAATTGCATCATTGGGTTTTAGTTGTAAACATCGTTCTAAAGCCGCAATGGCTTTGTCGTTGTTTTCTATTCCTTTTTGCAACAAAGCTTCAAAAAAATAATCTTGAAAATGATCGGTTTCCGATTTCAATTCCTCGGGTTCAGGTTGTGCCCATAGCAAAGCAGAATTGCATAGCAAAACCAGAAGAAAACAAAAAAAAAATTCCTTTTTCATTACGGTCTATTTTTGACTCCAAAGTACACAAAGATTTTGCAAAAAAACCTACGTTTCTTTATTAATTATAGAAATGCATAATTCGACTCCTTCAAACTATTGCACTCCTGTGCTGCCAAAACCGCCTTGACCTCTTGCTGTCTCAGATAATTCTTGCACTTCTATCCATTCTGCTCGCTCATGTTTGGCAATGATGAGTTGGGCTATACGTTCTCCGTTTTCTATAACAAACGCTTCATTGGATAAATTTACTAAAATTACTCCAATTTCTCCTCGATAATCGGCATCTACAGTTCCAGGAGAATTCAAAACTGTTACCCCTTTCTTGGCCGCCAAACCACTTCTTGGGCGTACTTGGGCTTCGTAGCCAATAGGTAATTCTATAAAAATTCCTGTTTTTACAATCGTTCGTTCAAGAGGTTTTAATGTTATCGATTCGGTAAGATTGGCTCTTAGATCCATTCCTGCCGAAGCTACTGTTTCGTAATTTGGCAATTCGTGTTGCGAGGTATTGATGATGTTAATGGTCATTGTTGTAATTTTAAAATTAGATGGTTACATTCGGGATGCCTTAGCCCTGATAGAAACGGCATCCTTTTCTGGCTTCTTTTACCAAGAAAAGCTATAGTTTAGCTATCGGGAGCAGGAAAAAGCTCCTAATTCTTCGTTCCCTGCACTAAAGCGAAGAAATTCCTAATTAGTATTGGGTCGTTTAAATATTCTTACTAAAGTTTCCTTTTCGTTGTAATAAATAAAGTACATGAACACTAGCAACAAAGAAATTCCAACATAGTAATATTCTCTAAAGCCATAAAAGGAAACCGCCGAGAACACTATCGATAAACCCAAATACCCAACTATTTTTTTCTTGTCATAAGGAATCGGATAATATTTATTTCCTAAATAGTACGAAATAAACATCATGCTTCCGTAAGCAGCCAGAGTCGCAATGGCAGAACCATAATAACTGTATTTTGGGATTAAAAGATAGTTTAAAACTAATGTTAATATTGCTCCAATTATAGAAATATAAGCTCCATAATGCGTTTTGTCGATAAGCTTATACCAAACAGAAAGATTGGTATAAATTCCTAAGAAAAAATTAGCTAAAATAATGAGCGGAACGACTTTCATCGCTACCCAATAAGAGGAGTCCCGTATCATAAAATATTTTAGGACATCGGCAAAAACGATTACTGAGAGTAAAATAAAAGAACCCAAAATAACAAAATATTTGGTAATGGTAGCATAGGTTTGTGGTGCATTTTGATTGGAAGAATGACTAAAAAAGAAAGGTTCAATTCCTAGAGTGTATGCCGTTCGGTACAGAACCATAAACAATCCTAATTTATAACAAGCAGAATAAACGCCTACTTCAGACTCGGCTATGTTGGATGGCAGTAATTTGCCTAGCAAAATTTTGTCGAATTGCTCGTTGATCGCAAATGCGATTCCAGCAATCATTATAGGCAAGCCATAACGCATCATTCGTTTCCAGAGTTCGTAATTAAAATTCCATTTCAAAGTAAAATAATTAGGCAACAGTACCAAAAAAGTAAGTAAACTAGCGATAATGTTGGCCAAGAAAATATAACCTATTTGAAAATTTTCGAAGTAAACAGAACTACAAAAACTATCGGGATGAGCGATCGAAATTTGAGGTAAATAAACCAAGAAAAAGACACTCAGAGAAAGGTTGATCACAACATTTCCTATTTTTATCAAAGCGTAGAACAACGGTTTTTGGTAGGCTCTTAATTTTGAAAAAGGAATAATAACCAAGGCATCAAGTGCCAAAATCCAGATGGTATAGGTAATATATTGTGCATCGATATCGGACCAATGTGCCAAAGTGTTACGAAATAATAATGCCAGAAACAGGAATAAAATGGTAGACCAAAATATAGAAATAGTCGCCGTCTCCACCACAGATTTTTTATTCTCTTCTTTGCTATAAAACCTAAAAAATGCCGTTTCCATTCCATAAGAAAGGATGACATTAAAAAAAATCATGTAGGCAAAAATAATCGAAACTTTTCCGTACTCGGCTTTGGGAAGTAAGCCTGTATAAAGTGGTACCAACAAAAAGCTAAACATTCGTGGTATTACCGTTGCGAGTCCGTAAATGGCAGTTTGCTTAAAAAGACTTTTATATAATCCCAAAATGATTGTTTATTAATTTATGAAACAAAAATAACTAATTTCTTGGTTTATTTATCGATGGATACGCAATGATTGGTTTTTCTTTGAGATTTACTATTTTAAAAAAAAGAAGTTGATTCTTTTTCTTATACTCTAATACTGCCTCATTGGGTTTTAAATCGAATTTTGGTTTTATTATAACTGGAGTTTTATTACCATATTCTTTTAAAGAATCTTTGTCTAAAATTAAATCAGTATTTATATTGTTTTGGTAAAAATGTGCTACAAAACTAGTATTGGTAACGTCTTCGAGATTCGATTCCTGATTTCTAAAATAGAGTTTATAGAGTTTAATTTCGCTAGAAAAAGGTTTTCTAAATTCAATATAAAAATCAGTGCCTCCACCACCACCTCTAACTCCTGCTACCCAGTTTTGATAATAAACTGATTTTATTTCTTGTGGAAATTCTTTTTGAAGTTCTTGTTTCATAGCGCAAAAAGTTAAGCTCACTGTAATTATAAAAAAGAATATTATTCTTTTACCTGTTTTCATCTTTTCTAAATTAAGTTATAGACTTTGCGCAAAGCGGACTAATTTGTTTTTTTGCCACAGATTTAAAACATTTCGACCGATTAGAGAAAAGGGAATTAGATTTATTGAAGAAAATCGATCGAAATATTACTTAGTTACTTAATAGTCCTAATTAAGTTAAACCTTCTTCATTTAATATTTTCAAAAAATGAAAGCCTTTAGGAACATACCCTTGGTTATAATAAAACCGGTGTGCGGTAAAATTACCTGTGAATGCGTCCAAAACAATGGCATTACAACCTTCTGCTTTGGCTTTGGCATCGATATAATCGGTCATAATCTTACCAATTCCTTTAGCTCGGTGGTCAGAATGAACAATAAAATTATCTATCTCGATGTATTTTCCAGTCCAAATTTTCATTGCTGTCCAAAAACCCGTTAAACCTACACAAATATCCTCTTCAAAAATGGCTAATTGTTTGTAGTTATGAGGAATCATTTGTTGCAAATAGGATTCATATTTCTCTAAAGTAAGATTAGGATACAAGTGTAACATGGTCTCTATTTGGGCCAGCATTTCAGGAACGGTGGTAAGTTCTATTGTTTTCAATTGTGTAAGATTAGATTTAATAAAAAAGAGCCAACCCAAGTCAAGCCCTAAAATTGTCTAAAGCCATTTTGCTTCTTTACAATGGCTGTTTATGATGTTTGTAATGAGAAAAAAAAATCTGATTTTTAAATAAAATATAACTAAAACCAAAAGAACGCAGTTCAATTGGTGTTTTTCTAGAAGGAAAAGGGACGATGTTATCATCTGTAAAATCCACAATCTTAACAACGTAATTTTGCCGCACTCCTTTTCAATCCAAAATATTCTTCCTCAAAAAGAATATCAACCAAATCATTGATATCGTTTTCTGCAGAAGAACGATAGATAATATTTGTTTTTTTTAAGGCAAAGTTTCAATAGGAGTCAATAACCTAATTTTCAATTTTTTCCTCAGTAGTTTCCGTCTTTAATTCTTCATCGAAATTGAAAGTATTTTGTGGCGGATTCAAGTTATAATTAATACGTCTTCCAAAGTTTCAATCCAGTCGATGATTTCTTTTTTTTTGAGTCAGTGTTTCCATTTTTGATTTTAGTTTAAAGCAAAGTTACTAATTTTCGGTTCGAAAAAGAGTGAAGAAAGTTTAATTTGTTCATTAAAAAAGGGCACCGTTTTTAAAATTGCAAATTATACATAGCAAATAGTGCCTCTAAAACAAAATTTCGTAACAAAACATTCTATTAGGTAACAAATAATCTTAAAAAACAGTTAACGATTGCCTAACATATAATTTTCTTAAACTATTTTTGAGACACATTATTTTTTAATAGTAAACAACGAGATGAAAACAATAAAGAGAACCCACATAGCACTTTTTGCAGCACTCGCTTTTTGCCTTTCGGCGAAGGCACAAAATGCGACTGTTCCTGTAGCTAAAAAAGCAAAATTGAGCGAAACCGAATTAAAAAGGTGGTCGCATCTGGATCTGGTCAAAGACAGTATTCCCGGAATGAGTGTTGATAAAGCCTATGCCGAATTACTGAAAGGTAAGAAATCGGTACCCGTAATTGTGGGAATTGTAGATTCGGGTGTAGATATTGAACATGAAGACCTGAAATCGGTACTTTGGACTAACAAAAAAGAAATTCCAGGAAACGGAATCGACGACGATAAAAACGGATATATAGATGACATTCACGGTTGGAATTTTCTAGGCAACATCACCAAAGAACATTTAGAATACGAGAGAATCATCAATAATAAAAATCTTGTAGACGAAGTAACGTATCAAGCTGCAAAAGCCATTAATGACAAAAAAATAGCAGAGGCTATCCAAGGAAAATCGCAAATAGAGCAGGTCTTAATAGGGACTACTAATGCCGATGAGGCGATTGCGAAATTATTAGGAAAACAAGTTTATACCATCGAAGAGGTTGGCGCAATAAACACTCAAGACTCAGAAATGCTCAGAAATAAAGCCATTATGCAGCAAATGATGGGTTATGGGTTGCCTGTAGAAGAGTTGAAGAAAGAAATAAAAAAAGAGTTTGACGGATACCTTGCCGTGTTTAACGGAGATAATCTAAAAAACGATTATAGAAAAGTTTTAGGCGATAATCCAGACGATATTAAGAATAATAAATACGGCAATAACAATGTTATGGGCCCTGACAAAAAAGAAATCTTGCACGGAACCCACGTTGCCGGAATTGTTGCAGCTTCTAGAAACAACAATCTCGGGGGCGATGGAATAGCAGACAATGTACAAATTCTTACCGTTCGTGCCGTTCCTGACGGAGACGAATACGATAAAGATATTGCTTTGGCAATTCGCTATGCAGTCGATAATGGTGCCAAAATAATTAACGCAAGTTTCGGCAAGAGTTTTTCTCCTCACAAACAATGGGTGTACGATGCCATAAAATATGCCGAAAAAAAGGACGTGCTAATTGTGCATGCAGCAGGTAATGAAGCCAAAGATATCGATGTCGAGAATAATTTTCCGAATGATTCCGATGACAAGAAAACAGAATTTGCCGATAATTTAATCACGGTTGGCGCTTTGAATTTGGAGTACGGGTCAGCTATTGTTGCTAATTTTTCGAATATCGGAAAAATAAATGTAGATGTATTTGCTCCTGGAGTACAAATTTATGCAACCACACCCAATAATACGTACCAATATTTGCAAGGAACTTCTATGGCAGCACCAAATGTAGCTGGAGTAGCGGCCTTGATTCGTTCGTATTATCCTAAATTGTCTGCCAAGCAAGTAAAACATATCTTGATGGATTCTGGAACGGCAATTACTACGAACGTTGCTTTTGCAGGAAACCCAAATGACTTGCTCTCTTTTGCCGTTTTGTCTAGTTCTGGCAAAATGGTAAACGCCTACAATGCGTTGGCTATGGCAGCATATATGTCGAAAAACACAAAAAAATAAATCGGATTTCGGTTTAAATATATAAAGAAAACTTGCCGAAATTGGTTTTATTTCAGCAAGCTTTCTTTATTTTGTACCAACTAAATAACCCAATAAAATAATGAAAAAAATAGTATTACTGTCTTTTATTACCCTGAGTTTCGGAATCCTTTCTGCCCAAAGTACAGCCTATTGGCAGCAACATGCCGATTATAAAATGAATGTTGCTATGGATGTAAAAACATATCAGTACAATGGGACACAAGAATTGGTTTATACCAATAATTCTCCCGATACTTTAAAAAAAGTGTACTATCATTTATTCAACAATGCCTTTCAGCCTGGAAGTGAGATGGATGCTAGAATCCA
>JAYVGE010000158.1:0-4232 GCA_043772515.1 Flavobacterium sp.
TTTTTATTACCTCTTCTTTTTTAAAATATGAAATCGAAAGTCTTCAAAAAAAACACAAATACAGTTAAAAATGGAGATTACCAATTCTTATAAAAATTAAATATTATCTACACATGAAATTTATTAAATATTTACTTGTTGGTTTTGTATTCGGAATAGTACTCACAAAATCCGAAGCCGTTTCTTGGTACCGAATTTACGAAATGTTTCAATTTCAATCGTTTCATATGTACGGAATCATTGGTGTTGCAGTCGCAACAGGCCTGATTGGTATTCAAATCATTAAAAGAAAAAACATAAAAGACATCGCTGGACAACCCATAATTATCGAAGATAAAGAAAAGGGCTCGTACCGGTACTATATTGGCGGATTATTTTTTGGATTGGGATGGGCGCTCGTGGGCTCTTGCCCTGGACCTATTTTTATTTTGCTTGGTGCTGGATTTTTGCCTGTAATTTTGGTTCTTTTCGGAGCTCTGCTTGGCACTTTTATTTATGGAGTGTTGAAAAAAAAATTGCCTCATTAGAAAAAGACGAACATCAATTTTAAGACATAAAAATGATAAATAAAGTGCATCATATTGCAATAATCTGCTCCGACTACGAACTTTCAAAAGAGTTTTATACCGATATTTTAGGTTTTGAAATTGGTAAAGAAATTTATAGAGAAGACCGCCAATCATACAAATTAGACCTTTGTCTAAATGGAATCTACATCATTGAGCTTTTTTCGTTTCCAAGTCCACCAACAAGACCGTCAAGACCAGAGGCAACAGGGTTGAGACATATCGCTTTTGAAGTTGATAATCTAGAAAATTCAATCGAAATCTTAAACAAAAAAAACGTTTTTGCCGAACCAATCAGGATTGATGAGTTCACCAATAAAAAGTTTACATTTATTTCTGATCCAGACAATTTACCAATAGAACTTTACGAAAGAGGATGATTTTTATTGATGACAGAAATAGTTAAAAAGATACAAATGAGTGCATTTTGCTTTAGCTTCTAAAAAAACAATGACTATCCGTAAGTAAATGTTTTTAAAATACACCCTTCAATTTGCCTCGTTCTTTCGCCCTTCTACTTCGTTAAAAAACATTTCAATAACACTATTTGCCAAAGTCTCCAACCTCTTTTTTGAAATTTGCAACAAATTAAAAAGGGTAACCTTGTAGACTTTAAGCTTACTAACCAAATGCAGGAATTGTCAATTTATAGTGGTTGAATTCGTTTTATTCAATTTTAAAATTCCAAACGTAATTAAATATTGGGCGATAGTATAGGTTATCATAACAAAAAACGATGCTTGGGGTATTGGTTCGTAAAATTTATTAAAAGCCAAGATACTATCCGAACTTACAAAAATAATTGCACCAAGTAAAATATAGTTATTTGCAGGTTTAAGCCAATTAAGACTTCCTTTAAATGCAAAGTAGAGCATACTTGTAATAACCATTGCATAAACGACAACAGGAATTTTTAGTGACCCTAATTTAGGAAATAAAGTGTTTAGCATCATTACAAAATAAAGAAGAATAGTTGTAATTCCTAGCCAGAAAGCAGTCGTTTTCGAATTGGTATTACCCTTAGGCTGTTTGATAAATAAAACTATATAAACCAGATGGGATAGCAGAAAAGCAAGAAGTCCGAAGATAAAATACAGTTCTCCATTGTCGGCAAATATCAAAATAACATCGCCTATCCAGGAAAAGAATAAAGCCAATAAAAGGGCTCTTTTTGTCGAAAAATTTTCAAAATAATATACAGCAAAAAATAAAATTGGAATCAGAAAGGGCTTCATAAACGCAGCGACCGTTTCTTGTCCTGTAAGCAGTATTAGAAGGTAAAATACACTGAAACCGATATAGCATTTTAATAATAGAGAATTCTTCATAAATTGATGTAAAAAATTAGACGACCACGATTTTCTCTTTTTCAAAATTAATACTCACAAAATAAATAGTAATCAATAAAGACAAAACGAGATAACCAATAACGACATAATTAGCAAAAGAGAAAAGCAGATTCATACCAAACCAGTCTCCAAAATAAGCGATAATTCCTATGCCGGATAGCAGTCGAATACTTTCCCAAAAGACCGAAAATTTTCGAGTATCCATAAGTTCTGTGTAGCTATAAACTGTTAGAAATATAAAGGCTCCGTAAATAAAAACGTTAGGTAGACCAATTGAAGCAATGGAATTGAATAAATAACTAACAAATAACAAGGTAATTATGGCTTGAAAAAGCGACCAATACATTAGTTTTTTGGAGTGATGTGTGCCATATTTTTCGAAATCGTAAACATTAGTGATTTTGTTGACTGGATATTTCTCATCAAAATTTTCGGGACGCCAACCTGTAGGTTTAAACCAAATGGTAAATTTGTCTTGCCAATTTTCGGAACGCCAAGCATCAGTAATCAATAGCCAAAGATGCTGAAAATTGATACGAATCGGATTCCAAGTTTGTACTGGTCTTGTAATGCCAAAAACAGCTGGTGCGGTATCTAATTCTTCTTGAAAAGTACCAAATAATTTATCCCAAAAGATAAAAATTTGCGAGTGATTCTTATCCATGTATTCTGGATTTATAGCATGATGTACCCTGTGATGCGAAGGAGAAACCAAGATATTTTCGAGAAAACCTATTTTTTTGATGTGTTTGGTATGGTACCAAAATTGTAGGAATAAGTGAATCGGGAGGGTAATGGCAATCACTTTGGCAGGAACACCCAAAAGGGCTGCAGGAATGAGTAAAAACGTAAATAAGTTTACAAAACTAGAAATTGGCTGGCGCAAAGCACAAGACAAATTAAATTCTTCACTACTATGATGAATGGCATGTTTGTTCCATAAAAAATTAATTTGATGCGACAAACGATGACTCCAATAACCATAAAAATCGATGGCTACAAAACCGATAAGATAGGTAATGGGCGTGGCTTCGAGATGAAACAAGGCTATTTTAGAAACAATAAACTCATACGAGATTAAGGTAAGACTAAGTCCTAAAACATCTTTTACAGTGTTTAGCATTCCCGAACTCACGCTCGAAACCGAATCCATGTTTGGAGCTGTATTTTCTCCTTTATAATGACCGTAGATTTTTTCTAGAATAATCAAAACTAAGAAAACGGGCATTACAAAAACTAAAATTTTACCATATTCTTCCATAAAAAGCTTTTATTTTTTCAAATATATGACAAAATAGAATGCAGAGCTACTTTTTCACAAGTAATTCTGCATTTTGTTGCGAATTTAGTTTAGCTAAATAATTTCGGCACTCAATCCCGCTTCAAGTAGTTGCGTACATTGCGGTTTTAGCTTGTCGTAGGCTCCTGTTTTTACAGTGCATTTTCCGTTGTAATGCACTATCAGAGAACATTGTTCTGCTTGTTCAGAGGTGTGATTGCAGACTCGAATTAAAGTGTCGATTACGTGATCAAAGGTATTTACATCATCGTTATAGACTATTATTTCGTTGTCTATTGAAGTGATTTCCTTTACACTTACTTTTTCTCTTACTTTTTCTTTAGTACTCATCTTTTTTTGGTTTTTGTACTTTCGTAATTAATAAAAAAAAATAAAATCTAATTTACGTATTTTAATGAAACCCAATTATTTCTTTCAAATTTTTTAACATATGTTAGTCCTTTTTCGGTACATGCTGTATCAATAAATGGAATATCTTCTTGATAAAAGCCACTCAATAATAGCGTTCCTTTCGAATTCAGGCAATCTACATAGCTTTGCATGTCATTTAACAAAATATTTCTGTTGATGTTAGCAATAATTAAATCGTATTTTTTGTCTTTCAATAAGGCTGCATCTCCTTCGTAAACGGTAATGTGTTTGCAATTATTACGTTCTGCATTTTCGATAGAATTCAAGTAGCACCAGTTGTCAATATCGATAGCATCTATTGGTTGTGCTCCTTTCATCTCGGCAAGAATAGCCAAAATTGCAGTGCCGCAACCCATATCGAGTGTTTTTAATCCAGTAACATCAATCTCTAACAAATGCTGAATCATCATATGTGTTGTTTCGTGATGACCCGTTCCGAAACTCATTTTTGGTTCGATAATAATATCAAATTCAGCAGTTGTTTTGGGATGAAATGGCGCACGAACATGACAATTGCCATCGACATCAATGGGTTCAAAATTCTTTTCCCATTCTTCGTTCCAATTTACTTGTTCGATTTCTTCAAAAGTGTAATTGATCTTAAAT
>JAYVGE010000159.1:0-4229 GCA_043772515.1 Flavobacterium sp.
AAAAAGAGAACTGCTTTTGTCAATCTGCGAAAGTACGGCCTTGAAGGCAAATCTCAAACCGAAATCCTGAGAGCAATAGTGGCGGAAAATCCTAAAGAAGATTTACCGGATCACCTAGTGAAATCTCGTTTTACATTAAAATTGGTATTCATGTGCGAGGAGCAGAGAGATGCTCTTCTCATCAAAAAACTTAAACTTTTTTCAAACATACTGGAGTTGGAGCCGCCTAGGGTGGCCCCGCAATTCAAACGGCTCACATTACATCTCACAAACATACCATTGGAAGTGCCTCACGAGGAAGTGAGCGTTTGGCTCAAACAAAAGTCAGACGTTCAAGTAGTTTCCGATTTCCGTTGGGTCACTCTACCTAACCACCCCATAAAAACAGACGAGCGAACAGTGGTCGTACAAGTTCCACTCAATTTCACCTTTCCGGGCTTCGCCTGGTTGAAGACCAAAGAAATGACCAGTCAACAAAAAATCAGGATCTGGCATTATGGTATGCCTAAATTTTGCAGTCGATGTTTTCAACAGGGCCATATCAAACGCGAATGCCCGGCAGAGACAGCCAGACCTCCGCAAAATCCAAAATCCTACGCAGCTGCAGCAGCCAAAGCACCACTGCCGCCACCACAAGAAAGAACAAAACCTGCAACTGGCCTGGAGAGCAAAGAGGAGATGAACAGTTTTATTCCCTTTTTTACTCATTTACACCCATTTTCAAACCACCATCCTTCATCTTTTCAATTAAATAACATCAACTACAAAACAACTGAACATTTCCTCTTTTCTAAAAAAGCAGAAGCTATGGGGCTGAAAGCAGAAGCCCAAAAAATCATCGACTGCGAACATGGTGGAAGAGCCAAACGCCTAGGACAGCTGATTCGTTGGGACCCAGAACGCCTCGATGAAAATGAAGAAAAAACTGGCGAGTGGCACGAAGCAGCTTGGAATATCTTATGGCAACGAACAAAACGACACCTTGCGAAAAATTGTGTTCGAAACAAGTCCCAAAGCTTTGGTAAAAGCAAGCCCATGGGACAAACCTTGGGGTGTCGGGCTTAGACAAAGTAATCCTAACTGTTTATTTTGTCGGATTAATAATAGTCCAGTAGAAGAAACAATTACTCACAGCTTTTTTGACTGTCCAAGAATCAGTCTATGGGTCCAATTTGAATAGAATACTCAAAATCTGGAGAAATGATGACATTTCTGACTTTGAAAAAATATATGGCTTTGTTTCTGGTGAACAAAAAATTTTCTTCAATTTAGCAATTCACACAGCTCAAAAAGTGATATGGTTCACACGATGTAAATACGAGAAAAATAATATAAATGAAAACATATGGAAAAAGTTCAAAACTCATATTTTCTTCCAATTGCAGAAAATCCATGGAATGATTTCTTACGAAACTTTCAAAAATATTTTTCAAGGCCATGGCGTAGTTAAGCTGTCTAGATATATGCTACAACTCGGGTTCACATAAAGAATTTGGACGACCACTACAGCATGTCTAGTTCGTATTTTCCGATATCCCTGAATAACAGAGTAACCCACAGAATCGGCTATATGATCTCTGAAAAGCGGCGTATGAGCGAGCCTTACTTCCTCTAGAGCACTTCAGAAAGATTATTAATATAAATAGGATAAATGATACTCGAAGAGCCGTTGAATTTTCGGACAACCACAGGTTGTGCCCAACTCCATCAAAACGACTAGATCAAAATTTCTAGATTAGTGAAGAAGCATCTCTCGAATCCTATGCATTAGTTTGTGAACTGTTTTTTTTGTGTAATATTTGTTTAATATAACATCAATTTATTTTTGTCAATCGGCCAAATGTCGTACATTTCATATCGATATCGAATTTTGAAAATTTCGTTCTTTGTGCAATATTTTGTTTATTAAAAAATGAGTGCCAAGGCCCTGACACGAAGGAGAGGAAAAAAAATTACAAGTGGGACAAAAATCAATTTGGCAAACTAGATGGAAACTCGAACAGAAAGATAAACATGTAGATATTTGGACCCACTATAAAACCAATTTTTATTCTTGATGTGTAATTTACATAAAATGTTAAATCCTCTAAATTTCAATCATCACTTTATCGAGCATAGAAATGTTAAATTATCACGATATAAATTAGTGCTAAAGTTTGAATGAATTGACTTGTTTTGTTTTGACAAGTGTTCGGTGTATTTTCGTTAACTATTCTTACTATCGTTAGCTGGTCGGTTTTATATTAGCTGGCTTTTCCACATATCTTAGCTGCGGTGGTAAAATGTTACAGACATTTATTCCGCAGTTCGGTAATTAAACTTCGGCGTGTCTTATTGTCACCCGTTGGAAGAATGTGATCTTTTTCGCGATTTATCGGCTACTTTCCGATTTCACAATGAAAGTATGAAAATGAAATTCATATTCTGGTGAAAGATCTAGAAAAATTAAATTTTTCAGCATAGCTCTCTGAAATTGGATTTGAGCAAATTGCATGTAAAAGGAGTACTATTCATATCGCTTTGAAATAATCGAATAATTAAATGTTGTACATTTTATTGCCCTGAACTGTGTTTGTAGCCTCGATAAAGGGCGGTTTCTTTTGTCCTCCTGTTCAGCGCTGTCTCTGTATTTGAGATGTTGGTCGGAAAAGCGTTTTCGTGAGCCAGTTCAGATCTAATGTAACTGAAAAATAACCAACAGGAAAAATAAAAAAAATTGTACTATTCTGATGGATTTTTTAATTTTTATTTTTCCTTCTTTTTAAATTGAATTGTGTGATTTTATGCCTCGAAATAGAATATAGGAGAGAACTCATAATCTTAGCTTGTTACCTCTTGTTTCTCGATTTCTTCTGCCAAAAGCTGAAGTGTTGAAAGCTTTGAGGGACATTTTATTTGTGATTTTTTTCATGAACAACGACACTTAATGTATATTTGCAAATTCGATCATTATGAGTGCGTACACGGGATAATTAAGATGAGAAAATGAAAGAATAAATCAAAATTTCGAAACTTAAAAATATTTGTCCTATGCTCATTGTTGTGTTAGAAAGTATCATCGTTCACTCCTCTGATGTTTCTCTCAATTTTTTGAAGAAAACTTTGAAGATAAAAAAATTAAATATTCTTTCAATATTCCAAATTGCATAATATGATAATTATTTGTTCCAGCAAAATGATAGCTCTAGATCTTGTCCTTTCCTGCATGGTTGGTCGGTTGAAATCCTAGAGAAATATATTTTGTTTAAAATTACAATCATTATTTTTTTGTCGAGAATTTAATGTAAAACTTAGTTTATAAATTGTTTCAAAAACAGTAGTTTTAAAACTATAGTATCCTTTCGAATTAATAGTGTGAAACATGTTCGAAGCTATAACTCCTAATTATCCGATGAAAAATTATTCTTACGTTGTTATATCAGAAGTACATATTCTAGGAGAATTTTTGTTTAATTTTCTTCCCGATGATCTTGAATGAAAAGTTTAGTTTTGCAACCTGATTCAGCAGCAAACTCCTGATAAATTACCTCTGGCATGCATTTATGAAAAGTTTAGCTACGCTTCGCAAGCATTTAGCTGAATGAAGAATTTCCTCATTTTGACGATTGCTACCACATCCGTTTTTCGCTTTTGATTTTACATCACTCAGGTTATTTTGATTTCAGTTAACAAATCGAACAGCATTTCATATCTTTTAGAGAAATAAAAATTCCAAATAATTCGGATCTATTTTCCAAACCGAGTAAGCACGATATTACCAGTGAACTACTTTTTCGATCAGTGATGTGTGCTCGATTCAGAATTTTCTAGATTCAACATGTTATTTTGTAGAACATACAAACATGCCATGTCGGTCGGGGAATAAAGTGCCGTCTGTTTGGAATAGCGGTCGTTTCCTGACCTTTTCATCGACCAATAACGAAATTATGTGCTTTGTAAAATGTTGTACGACCAAATAAAACTTCGACTTTCCCAGAAACCAGTTGTTTTTATGCTTTAGATATATTTTTATGTGATAAAATTATGATCAGTTAGTTGAATTTATCGTTCACAGCAAAACTCATATCATCTTTCAATGGTATATTTTATTCAGCAAATTATATTCAGAAGCAACCAGATCTGTTGATATGAATTATAAAAGCTAATACAGTACCTAAAAATATGATCACTTTCGTTTTTAGCAAGTCAAATGATATTCTTTTCTATGCTCGGTTTCACTGCTCGGCAAC
>JAYVGE010000160.1:0-10615 GCA_043772515.1 Flavobacterium sp.
AATAATTTTAAAGAATAATTACCTGCACCGCAGCCTAAATCCAAAACCTGTGTGGCATCAGGACAACAAGCGCTAGCGACCTGAGTCAATAATTCTAAACTCAAAGCGGCATCAACAGTACTGATTTGACCCGTTTCTAAATTAGAAAACCGCTCTACTTCATTGTCAAAACGCAGTTGTATTTCAGATAATGTTGATTTCATTTTTTATGATTAGAATGTTTTAAATTATTCCTTCAATTTATTAATGTCTGAATTTCTATTATTTATCAATTCTATTTTCAAAACATTAATTGCCTCCAGCTTTAGCTGGAGGAATAAAATTAAATGTATGCAATGGCTTTAGCCAAAATAGACTCCTTTTTGGCTAAAGCCTATTTGATATTTATTCATTTTCCTCCAGCTAAAGCTAGAGGCAATTCACATAATGCTCCACAACCGGGAACGGATTATAATAATGATGCAACAATTTTTTCCATTCTAAATACGCTTCGGATTCTCTAAAACCAACGGTATGATCTTCCAATTTCTCCCAATCAACCAATAATAGATACTTAATTTTCTTCTTCTAAACATTTTCTCAAACGATGGCTTACATAACCTGGGATGGATTGAATATATTGACTGGCAATCGTGAAGTCTTTTTCGAAATCATATTCATTTCCTTTTTTTACATTCAGTATTGCGACTTATAAAATCATAACTCCTTAATATAATATACCTGACAGTTTTAGGAAAAAGCCGTAGGTGTTGTTTTAAATGGAACCGTATTTTTAGTAATACTTTGTTTACAAACAAAATAACTGAATACTAAAAAACTGAACACTGAACACTTCCTTAATACGGTAGTTTGTCTGCAAACCCTGTAATTTCTTCTTTGATGTTTTGTAAATAGTCAATATCATCAAAACCGTTAATCATATTGTCTTTTTTGTATCCAGAAATATCAAAAGATTCTTTTTGACCAGTTGTTTTTAAGGTAATCGTTTGCTCTGGCAAATTGATCTCTAATTCTGTTTTTGGATCGGCTTCGATAGCTTTGAAAATAGTATCAGCAAATTCTGGGCTCACTTGTACTGGTAAAACACCAATATTCAAGCAATTTCCTTTGAAGATATCTGCAAAGAAAGAGGAAACAACTGCACGAAATCCGTAATCGTAAACCGCCCAAGCCGCATGCTCTCTAGAAGAACCCGAACCAAAGTTTTTTCCGCCTACTAATATTTTTCCGCTATAAGTTGCGTCATTCAAAACGAAATCTGCTTTTGGAGTATCATCTCCATTGTATCTCCAGTCTCTAAAAAGGTTGTCTCCAAAAGCTTCTCGCTTTGTAGCTTTCAGGAAACGAGCTGGAATGATTTGATCGGTATCCACGTTTTCTATTGGTAGTGGAACTGCACTGCTGGTAAGGATGGTAAATTTATCGTATGCCATTGTAAGTATAGATTAGCCCCCAACCCCCGAAGGGGGAGTTTGTAGAGGGCGTATGTTTGTATAAAAATATTTTCGTGTTTTGTTGAGGAGTTCCCCCTTTTTTCGATGGCAGAGCTAGTCGAAGCAGGGGCTAGGGGGTTTTACATCAGCTCCCTTGGATCTGTCAATTTTCCGGTAACCGCCGCCGCCGCCGCCATAATCGGACTAGCCAATAATGTTCTAGAACCAGGGCCTTGACGACCTTCGAAGTTTCTGTTTGAGGTGCTTACCGCATATTTTCCGGCAGGAACTTTGTCATCGTTCATGGCTAAACAAGCCGAACATCCAGGCTGACGTAATACAAAACCAGCTTTAGTAAGAATGTCCAACAATCCTTCTTCTTCAATCTGCGCTTCTACAACGTGAGAGCCAGGAACTAGCCAAGCCGTAACATTGTCTGCTTTTTGTCTGCCTTTCACAATTTCTGTAAAAGCTCTAAAATCTTCAATACGACCGTTGGTACAACTGCCTAGGAAAACAAAATCTATTGGTTTGCCAATCATGACGTCATTTTCCTGAAACCCCATATAGGCCAAAGATTTTTTATAGGTTTCTTCTCCACCTTCCACTTGGTCGGCGTTTGGAATATTTTTTGAGATACCAATTCCCATTCCAGGATTGGTTCCGTAGGTAATCATAGGTTCAATATCCGCTGCATCGATGTTTAATTCCGCATCAAAAATGGCATCATCATCTGTTTTCAAAGTTTTCCAATAGGCAACTGCTTTTGTCCAAGCTTCTCCTTTTGGAGCGTACAAACGACCTTCCAAGAAATCGAACGTTTTTTGGTCAGGAGCGATCATACCACCACGAGCGCCCATTTCGATACTTAAGTTACAAACCGTCATACGGCCTTCCATAGACATATCTTCAAAAACGTTTCCAGCATATTCAGCAAAATATCCAGTACCTCCAGAAGTTGTCAATTGTGCAATAATATAAAGCGCTACGTCTTTTGGCCCCACACCTTTGCTCAAAGTTCCGTTTACGTTGATGCGCATTTTTTTTGGTTTGGGCTGCATAATACATTGCGTCGCCATAACCATCTCCACCTCCGAAGTTCCGATACCAAAAGCAATAGCTCCAAAAGCACCGTGAGTAGACGTGTGAGAATCTCCACAAACGATAGTCGCACCGGGCAATGTAATTCCGTTTTCAGGTCCTACCACGTGAACGATACCATTTTTTATGTGACCCAATCCCCAATGTGAAATTCCATATTCGGCAGCATTGTCTTCCAAAGCTTTCAATTGATTAGCAGACAAAGCATCTTCAACAGGTAAATGTTGGTTTATAGTAGGAGTGTTGTGATCAGCCGTTGCAAAAGTACGTTCTGGATACAATACCTTAATACCTCTTTCTTTCAAACCTAAAAAAGCTACAGGACTAGTCACTTCATGAATAAAATGGCGGTCAATAAAAAACACATCTGGTCCATCTGCTATTTTACGCACCACGTGCGAATCCCATACTTTGTCGAATAATGTAGTACTCATTGTTAACTATTTTTTAGTGTATTTCTCTTTAATATAATCAGGACAATTCCTTAGCAATTATATCATTGGCAACAAATTTAGAAAAGAAAAGAAAGGGTGCAATTTCGAAAAGTGGTTTTATACGATACCCAAAGAGGTTTTACAACTCCATAGTGCTTTAGTTGTTGTTTTTGGGCAAAATTTACTTTTTCTTATTTGACTTTGAATTTCTTTTTAAAGAGAATTTGATGCTGCTTGTTCAGTTTTTCAATAATTTGCAAATTTATTACAAATAAATGTGGTAAGTAGGTTTTTTGTTTGGAAAATCACAACAAAAAGCGAATAATTCGTTATTATTGTTATGTTTTGGCAGGTGTAAATTTACTTAGAATGAATCTAAAAGCCAATTTAAGATGCTGTAAATAATGCTGTTTTAGTGTTTTTAGACTACTCTTTTTTTAGTAAAATACTACGACATCCAAAAAATCGAGAAGAGATTTTTTTTGAGGGATTAAAGACCGTTTTTGCAAAAAGTTGTAAATTATTTGGGCGTGCCCCGTTGCGCAAAGGGGCTTACTTATGGTGCCGCATACAAAGCCCCTTTGCGCAACGGGGTCGGGCTGTCCGCGTTACAAGGTAACTAGCTCCCATCCCTCACGCGCCCGCAAGAACATTTGGGGTTGTCAAGAACTATTTTTTTTCACGAATGAGATTTAGAATAGAATTAAAAACTAATTCCTGTTTGTAAATAGTTTTAATCGAATTGTAATAATGATTTTAGCCAAAATAAATCACACTCTTTTTTCGACAATTATTGAATCTCTTTTGTTGTGAATAATGGACGTTACAACAACAGTAGATGAGTTTACATCTATATAAAAATGAATGTTGTAAGGAAAAATTTTGGGATGAGCTATCCGAATATTTTTATAACGGATGGAATAAATGGTTGGATTTTTAAGAATTGCAATAATAGCTTCTTTAATTTCTAATGCAAAGCGAATCTGTAAACCTTCTTGCTGTTCTTTATACCAAGATTTGGCTTGAACTATATCCTTTTTGACTTCGTCAAAATATAAAATATTGGGAATCACTAAATTTCTTTGTCTAGTTCATCAAAAAGTTCACTCATGGGTCTTAATCGTTCTGGATTTAGGGCAATTGCTCTAAGTCTTTCGTCAATTATATCTTTTTCCCATTGAGGTACTTCTTGGTCAATAGTTTCTATATTGGGGTAATTGTTTTTTATCAACACCCAATCTTCGATAGGAATAAAAACACCAGTGTTTTTTCCGAAACTATCTTGTATAATTTGTAATCTCATCGTTTTAGGGTTTGAATTTGTTACTTTTTTTTGAATCAAACAAATATACATAAAGAGTTTGTTTTTTGAATGTAAATGAACGTTAAAAGATACATTCGTAATAGGTTACTGATGAATTTAAAATAGAAGTAACTCTAAATAGAATAGGATAAGATGGTGTTTTTTTGTTAATAACTTACCATTCTCAATCTCCATAAAAAAACTAAATTTGAGCCCCCACCATTTTGTGTTTCAATACTTTTTATAGTCCATAAAATCAATATTTTAAGGCAATACAAAACTTGGGATTAGAACTTTAATTTTGCTTTTTAGAAACTATGTACTTAATATTCGATACCGAAACCACAGGATTACCCAAGAAATGGGGCGCACCCATTTCTGACACAGACAATTGGCCAAGATGTATACAAATCGCATGGCAGTTGCACGATGATATGGGAAAACTCATCGAGCATCAGGATTATTTGGTAAAGCCAACAGGATTCAATATTCCGTATGATGCCGAAAGAATTCACGGAATTTCGACCGAATTGGCAGAAGCCAATGGGGTCTCTTTGGCAGAAGTTTTAGAAAAATTTAATGTGGCGCTGGGCAAAGCCAAATTTATTGTAGGTCAGAATTTAGGTTTTGACATCAATATTATGGGTTGCGAATTTTACAGAATGGGACTGGAAAGCCAGATGAGCTCGATGCCAATTCTCGATACCTGTACCGAGGTTACGGCCTCTTTATTAAAATTACCAGGGGGTCGTGGCGGAAAATTTAAGTTACCTACCTTGACGGAATTACACAGTTTTCTTTTTGATAAACCTTTTGGCGAAGCCCACAACGCAACTGCCGATGTAGAGGCAACGACACGTTGTTTCTTGGAGTTAATTCGTAGAGATATTTTTACCAAAGAAGAACTCGATGTTGAGGTTGGTTATTTTAAGGACTTTCAAAACAAAAACCCATACGAAATTCAGCTCATAGGGTTAAAACACATTAACCTCAAAGAAGCATCCGAGAAAATTCGTTTGCAATTTGGAGAGAAACAAGCCGTTTCGGTTTCCAAAGAAGAGCTAAATGAGAATTTAAAGGTACTGGTCGATACCCCTTTTGTACATTTGCACAACCATACGCAATTTTCGGTTTTGCAATCGACTATTAGTATTGCGGCATTAGTAAAGGCAGCTTCTCTGCAAAAAATGCCAGCGGTTGCAATGACCGATCACGCCAATTTAATGGGGGCTTTTCATTTTGTTCGAGATGTTTTAAATCATAATAAAGCAGCCGAGAGCAAGAACAAAGCGGCTCTAGCAAATGGAGAAGAGCCTACAGAAGTTGCAATGAAACCTATTGTTGGCTGCGAATTTTTTGTTTGTGAAGATCACAAAAACAAGTCGGTCAAGGACAATGGATACCAAATTGTACTTTTGGCAAAGACCAAAAAAGGCTATCATAATTTGGCCAAAATGTCGTCTCTGGGACATACCGACGGATTTTATTATGTGCCTAGAATTGATAAAAAAATTATTCAAGAATATAAAGAAGATATTATTGTTTTGTCCGGGAATCTAAACGGAGAGATTCCTAATAAGATATTAAATATTGGAGAAAACCAAGCAGAAGAAGCTTTACTTTGGTGGAAAAAGGAGTTCAAAGACGATTTTTACATCGAGGTCATGCGTCACAATCAAGAGGACGAAAATCGTGTAAATGCATCTCTGATTGCCTTGGCAGGAAAACATAATGTCAAAATTGTGGCGACCAACAATACCTTTTATATAGAGAAAGAAAATTCTAATGCACACGATATTTTGCTCTGTGTTCGCGATGGCGAAAAGCAAACTACTCCTATAGGACGTGGTCGTGGCTATCGTTTTGGGTTACCTAATCAGGAATATTATTTTAAGTCGAGCGACGAGATGAAAAAACTCTTTGTCGATTTGCCCGAATCTATTTCGAATCTATCCGAGATTGTCGATAAAATCGAAATTTTCGATTTGGCACGGGAAGTATTGCTTCCAAAATTTGAGATTCCAACAGAATTTAATGATCCAGAAGATGAGAAAGACGGTGGTGTTCGGGGAGAGAATGCCTATTTGAGACATCTTACTTTTGAAGGAGCCAATCGCAGGTATCCCGAAATTACAGAAGAAATTCAGGAGCGATTGGATTTTGAATTACTAACCATTTCGAACTCTGGTTATCCAGGTTATTTCCTGATTGTACAGGATTTAATTGCCGAGGCAAGAAGTATGGGGGTGTCTGTGGGTCCTGGTCGGGGATCTGCGGCAGGTTCTGTAGTGGCGTATTGTCTAAAGATTACCAACATTGACCCTCTAATGTACAACTTGCTTTTTGAGCGTTTCTTAAATCCCGATCGTGTGTCACTACCCGATATTGATATCGATTTTGATGATGAAGGTCGAAGTAGCGTAATGGATTATGTGATTAGAAAATACGGCTCGAAGCAAGTGGCACAGATTATTACTTACGGTAAAATGGCAACAAAATCGGCCATTCGAGATACCGCCAGGGTACTAGATTTACCTTTGTTTGAAGCCGATAAAATTGCGAAGCTAATTCCTGGGATGATGCCTTCCAAATGGAATTTAGCTCGATTTTTGAGTGAGAAAGAAGATTTAATTAAAAAAGCAGTTAGACCAGAAGAATACGATAAAATAAAAGAATTAATTGGGATTGCCAACGAAGATGATTTGAGTGGCGAAACCATTCAGCAAGCCAAAGTGTTGGAGGGAAATATGCGAAATACAGGTATTCATGCCTGTGGAGTAATTATTACCCCCAGTGATATTACCAATTTTGTTCCCGTGGCTACCGCCAAAGATTCTGATTTGTATGTCACTCAGTTCGATAACTCGGTGGTAGAAAGTGCGGGTCTGTTAAAAATGGATTTCTTGGGATTGAAAACCCTGACGCTAATCAAAGATACTGTCAAATTAGTAAAATACAGATTAGATATCGATCTCGACCCTGACATGTTTCCTATTGATGATTTAAAAACCTACGAGCTTTTTCAACGTGGAGAAACAGTGGGAATTTTTCAATATGAGTCGCCAGGAATGCAAAAATACATGAAGGAATTGAAACCCACGGTTTTTCCCGATTTGATTGCTATGAATGCCTTGTATCGTCCAGGGCCAATTGCTTATATTCCGAGTTTTGTAAAAAGAAAAAATGGAGAAGAGGAAATTATTTATGACCTAGAAGCCTGCGAAGAACTACTAAAAGACACCTACGGAATTACCGTTTACCAAGAGCAAGTAATGCTTTTGTCTCAAAAATTAGCCGATTTCTCCAAAGGAGATGCCGACGTTTTGCGTAAAGCAATGGGAAAAAAACAAAAGGATGTTTTGGATAAAATGAAACCCAAATTCATTAGCCAAGCTGCCGCCAAAGGCCATGCCGAAGACAAACTAGAGAAAATCTGGAAGGACTGGGAAGCTTTTGCAGAATATGCTTTCAATAAATCACACTCGACCTGTTATGCTTGGATTGCCTATCAAACAGCCTATTTAAAAGCGAATTATCCAGCCGAATACATGGCAGCGGTTTTGTCTAATAATATGAGCGACATCAAGCAAGTATCTTTTTTTATGGAAGAATGCAAACGTATGGGACTACAAGTTTTAGGTCCCGATGTAAACGAATCGTTTTATAAATTTACCGTAAACGACGATTATGCGGTACGTTTTGGGATGGGAGCCATCAAAGGCGTTGGTTCTGGAGCTGTAGCAACTATTGTAGAGCGAAGAAAAGACGGAAAGTACAAATCTATTTTCGATCTCACCAAACGAATTGACTTGCGCGCAGCAAACAAAAAAGCGTTAGAGAATCTAGCTTTGGCAGGAGGTTTCGATTCGTTTCTAGGAACAACAAGAGCACAGTATTTTCATGATGATGGTGACGGTATCACTTTTTACGAAAAAGCGATTCGGTACGGTTCTAAATTTCAAGAGAACGAAAATTCGTCGCAAGTAAGTTTGTTTGGTGATACCAGCGAAGTGCAGATTGCCGAACCGATCGTGCCTCCTTGCGAGGATTGGAGCACGATGGAAAAATTATCCAGAGAAAAAGAAGTGGTAGGGATTTATATTTCAGGTCATCCGTTGGATGATTTTAGATTTGAAATGAAATATTTTTGTAACGCCAAGTTGGAGGCGCTCAAAAACATGGAGTTGCATGTTGGTAAGAACCTCACGTTTGCTGGGATTGTAAGTAATTTTCAACGCAGAACGGCAAAAAACGGTAAGGATTGGGCTATTTTTACCTTAGAAGGATTTGATGAAAGTTTTGAGTTTAAGATTTTTGGAGAAGAGTATTTAAAGTTTTACCACTTTCTATACAACAATCAATTTGTTTTTATCAAAGTGCTAATAAAAGAGGGGTGGGTAAATCAAGACACAGGCAAAAAAAGTGATCCTAGATTGCAGTTTGCAGAAGTAAAACAATTGCAGGATGTATTGACAACGTTTGCCAAAAAGTTAATTTTATTTCTGAATATTAAGGATTTAAAAACCGAATTTATTCATAAATTAAACCATCTTTTTCAAGAAAATAAAGGAGAAAATACCGTTACATTTGAAATAATGGAATTAGAAAAAACCAAACGAATGGTCGAGATTAGTCCTGTTGTTGTAGAAAATGAAGAAGAATCTTTTGTCGATGAAAATGAAGATTCGGAAACAGAACTGCTAGATATCCCAGAAACAAATAGCGTTGCAAAAGTCGAAGAAGTCGAGGAAATAAAAGTAGTTACCAAATTGTCTATGCCTAGCAGAAAATTAAAAATAAAAATCTCGACGGAGTTATTAATAGCGTTAGAGAAAATGCAGGTTAACTTTAAGTTGAGTTAATTTTTTTAACAGTTAAAATTTTAGTGATTGTGTTTTTTTTAAGTTAAAATTATGCGTGCATAGTAATTATTTATCAGTATGATTTAGAATTGCTTCTAATGTCCTTTTATGGCTACAAAGCAAAAGTAATCGTTAGGTAAAAATATTTTATGTTTGTAAAAATTAATTAAGAACAAAATTATGAAGAAGAACCTATTTTTATTAGGATTTATGGTTTGTACTATGGCAATGGTAGCACAAACCGAAAAAAAAGAAAGTTGGTATTTTAAAGTAGGAGGGTCGTACTTTATACAAGCAGCTGCTACCGAATTTCCAAATGTTGACGGAAGAGAGCCGTTAAAACAAGTTTATCAAGGAGGAAAGTTGGTTTCAAAAGAAAGTGTTACTGGTTCTTTTGGTGAAGGTTTCCGTAGTGGTTTTGGAGCAGGATACCGTTTTACAGATCGTTTAGGTGTTGAAATGGGGGTTAATTATTATACTAGTAACAGTAAAACGATGGTACAAACCATCTCTGACAACGTTTCTGTTTTGCATTCTAAAGGGCAAGTGAAAGCACTTGATTTAGCACCTGCATTAGTTCTGTATTTAGGAGAAGTTAAAGGGTTTGAGACTTACACTAAAGTTGGGGTTATCGTTCCTATTCATGGTGACTTGACAATAGAAACCAATGCAGTGTCCTCTGGAGTAAATGTATATCGTAAAGATGTTATTAAGCCAAATCCGACAGTTGGCTTCTTGGCTTCTTTGGGGACATCATATAAAATAGGAAAGCATATTTCTGCTTTTGGTGAAATCGAATACCGTAATTTTACTGTTCATGGTAAGGATAAAGAAGTTACAGAGTATACATATAATGGAACGGATAGATTAGCATTGCCTCAAGGGCATCCATTGTATGTGACAAATTCTGAAAGATATACTAATTATGTTGATAAATTAGATAGTAATTCTAATAGCAAGACTACTAATTCATCTGGTTTTGTTAGTGATAAAGCAACAGATGATTTGAGTTCTTATATTAGTATTAGTGGTGTTGGTATGACACTTGGTCTAAGATATAGCTTGTAATACCTTATCTTATTAATAGAAAAGGAGTTGTTTAGAAAAAAACAGCTCCTTTTTTTATGGCTGTATTTTTCTAACGGAATGTTCTGGGATATACGCATTATAGCCCTGATAGTAGCGGCATCCTTTTGTGGCTTGTCATTGCGAGGAACAAAGCAATCAGACCGCAAAAAATAGAGTGGATAGCAGGAATAGCTTCCGAAAATTATCAGATATAGGGCTAAATAACAATTGTCAATACATTCATAACCAAAACTAATTTGAGAATAGTGCTTGATTTAGTTTTAATTTCTAAATTTGTGCTTAAGTTCAAAATACATAAAAAACATTCGCCCCGAGTAAGTTCGAAGGGTTAACTTTAATAAAAAATAATATGGCATTAGCAATAACAGACGCAACTTTTGAAGAATTAGTTTT
>JAYVGE010000161.1:0-10538 GCA_043772515.1 Flavobacterium sp.
ATTTTTTCAAAAAATTCGACGGATTTAAAACAAATTGCAAAAAGAAAAACTCCTAATGCGAGTAAAAGAATGGTGATTAACATAAGATTTAAGATATTAGAATTTAGATTTAAGATGAGAGAAAAAGAGATAAGATGAGAGACAAAGAGATAATAGATGTAGGAATTAAGTTTAAATTATATTTGATTTATAGTTCATCTATTCGTCTATCATCATATTCGTCTATCATCTATTCGTATTTTCTACACTCCTGAGGCATTGATTTGTTTGATGTATTCCTGCTTCAACGATTTTGGAAATAAATTAGAAATATTGCAGTGTCGCATTTCCATAAAGGAAGAAACCGAAAAAACATAGACATTAGAAATGGCATTTTTGGTTTCGATGCTTCCCGAGCTAAACATCCCTTCGGCAAAAGCCAAACATTTCTTTGCTCTGCTAATATTTCCCGAAATTATAGCTCTTTTTGTGATTTCGGCAAAGCGTTCTGCTTGTCTATAAATCGTGGTGACTTGATTTCTCATAAGAATGATTTTTTATGTTCTTCATCGCTTATGCCAAAAAGTATTCCGAAAAAAAACATAAAACATAAAGCATTGTTTCTTATAACCTTGTACGTAGCGTGCCAAAAAAAGGCATAAAAAAAGCCTATCAAAATGATAGGCTTTTCTCAAAACAATAAGATTACTATTGAATATTATATTCGTCTAATTTCCGGTAAAGCGTAGCAATACCAATTTCGAGTAAACGTGCTGCTTCGGCTTTGTTGCCTTTGGTATAGTTTAATACTTTCTGAACATGTAGTTTTTCAACACTTTGCATCGAGAATGCCGATAATGTTTTGTTGGTATTGTCTACCTGGTGCTGAATTTCATAAGGCAAAACATCTTGTGTCAAAATTTCGCCATTGACAAGAATAACAGAGCGTTCTATTACATTTCTTAATTCTCGTACATTTCCCGGCCAATGATAGGTTTCCATTTTAGACATAAAATCAGGTTCGATTGTCAATGTTTTTTTATTCCCTCTTGATGCAAATTGCTCAACAAAATAATGGGTTAAGGGTACAATATCTTTTATTCTTTCTCGTAGTGGCGGAATTTTAATTTCGAAAATATTCAATCTAAAATACAAATCCGAACGAAAACGATGCGCTTCGCTTTCGGTTTTTAAATCGCGATTCGTTGCCGCTATCAGTCGAAAATTTGATTTTCTAGCTGTCGTGTCTCCAATTTGTATGTACTCACTGGTTTCTAAAACCCGTAACAATTTGGCTTGCAGTTCTAGCGGCATTTCGCCTATTTCATCTAGAAATAAAGTTCCGCCATTGGCTTCTTCGATAAAACCTTTTTTATCTTTTATGGCTCCTGTAAATGCCCCTTGTTTGTGTCCGAATAATTCGCTCTCTAGAATTTCCTTGCTAAAAGTACTGCAATTTAGCGCCACAAACGATTTTCCTACTCGGTTGCTATTTTCGTGAATGGCTTGTGCAAAAACTTCTTTTCCTGTTCCAGTTTCTCCCGTTAAAAGGACCGTCGAATCGGTTTTGGCAACTTTTTTAGACAAATCGATTACTTGTTCTAATCCTTTCGATTTTCCGATAATGTTATCAAAGGAATATTTATCAGAAATTCGTTTTTCGAGTTGTTTGACTTTCTTTTGCAATTGCACTTTTTCTAATGCTTTATGCAAAAGCGGAATAATTTTGTCGTTGTCATCTCCCTTTACAATATAATCAAAAGCACCGTTTTTCATCGCTTGAACACCATCAGAAATTTTTCCGAAGGCGGTTAATAAAATTACTTCCGTTAGTGGAAAACTTGTTTTTATTTTTTGAACAAAATCGACTCCATTCCCATCAGGAAGTTTTACATCGCAAAGAACAACATCGATGTCTTTCGATTCTAATTTCTTAAAACCTAATTTCAAATCTGGAGCTTCCAAAACCTCAAAACCTTCCGATTTTACGATTCTGGCAAGAAGACTACGCAATTTCTCTTCGTCGTCAATAATAAGGATGTTTTTCAAAATATAATTTTAAGGATAGTAATTTTCAAAATTACTTATTTTATTGACGTATTAAAAAAAATGATTTGATTTTAAAATCTAAACAAACACAATTTTACTACTTTTACATTCTCAAAATTTACAACTATGTCTGTAGCAAAAAAAGATTATAAAAGAATTACGACCAAATCCTTAATCGAAATGAAAGCCAATGGAGAAAAAATATCTATGCTCACCGCTTACGATTATACGATGGCAAAAATTGTCGATACTGCTGGAATCGACGTAATATTGGTTGGTGATTCGGCCTCGAATGTTATGGCTGGTCACGAGACAACATTGCCCATCACACTAGATCAAATGATTTATCACGCCTCTTCGGTTGTAAGAGCCATCGAAAGAGCTTTGGTTGTAGTCGATTTACCTTTTGGAAGCTACCAATCTGATCCAAAAGAAGCCTTGCGTTCTTCGATTCGAATTATGAAAGAAAGTGGCGGACATGCGGTAAAATTAGAAGGTGGAAAAGAAATAAAAGAAAGTATAAAAAAAATACTCAACGCAGGAATTCCTGTTATGGGACATTTGGGATTAACGCCCCAATCCATCTATAAATTTGGTACTTATACCGTTCGTGCCAAAGAAGAAGAAGAAGCAGAAAAATTATTGGAAGATGCCAAATTACTAGAAAAATTAGGCTGTTTTGCATTGGTTTTAGAAAAAATACCAGCTCATTTAGCCCAAAAAGTAGCCGAAAGTATTTCGATTCCTGTAATCGGAATTGGAGCTGGTGGTGGTGTTGATGGACAAGTTCTTGTCATTCATGATATGCTTGGAATGAATAATGAATTTAGTCCTCGTTTTTTGCGCAGGTACATGAACTTGTATGAGGGAATGACTACCGCAATTAGTCAATATGTTGGCGATGTAAAATCGCGTGATTTTCCCAATGCCAGTGAACAATATTAGTGTTTAATCTCTATTTTCAATACTCCTTTCCCATAGTTCTAATAAAAATTTAACTAAAAAACTCATCCTTGTCTAATAAAATAATTTCGAATAAAAATAATTTACAAATCCTACACGAAGACAACCACCTTATTGTTGTCAATAAGCGGGTTGGTGATATTGTACAAGGTGATAAAACAGGAGACAAACCATTGTCGGAAGTAGTAAAAGAATATATCAAGGACAAATACAACAAACCTGGCGAAGTATTTCTAGGTGTCGTACATCGATTGGACAGACCAACCACGGGAATTGTAGTTTTTGCTCGTACGAGCAAGGCTTTGACCCGAATGAATGAACTATTTAGTAATCGTCAAACTCAAAAAACGTATTGGGCTGTTGTAAAAAACAAGCCCTTAAAAAGCGAGAATTACTTGGTTCATTATATAAAAAAAAACGAAAAAAACAACACATCAAAAGCACATAGTAAGGAAGTTCCTGATAGCAAAATAGCTAGTTTAGAGTACAAAATCATCAAAGAACTAGACAACTATTTTGCATTAGAAATTCTATTACACACCGGAAGACATCATCAAATACGAGCGCAACTTTCGGCTATTGGTTCTCCTATAAAAGGAGATTTAAAATACGGATTTGACCGAAGTAATCCCGATGGAGGGATTCATCTGCATGCCAGAAAATTAGTTTTTGCACATCCTGTTACCAAAGAAAATATAGAAATCATTGCGCCAACACCAATAGATTCTCTCTGGAACGTCGTCTGATTTTTTTTGTTAGTAAAAAGAGTTTTTATTAATTATAAAATTTAACTTGCATCGTACTAATAAAAATAGTCTTGCAATGAATTACAGCACCAACATTGATTATAGAAAAGAGACATTAATTAAATTATTGAATACGATTGTGATTCATGAGCAGGCAATTATTCAGGCATTGTATGATGATTTCAAAAAACCTGCTTTTGAAGCTGTATTAACCGAGACCAGTTATGTAATTTCGGAATTAAAAGATACCATAAAAAACATCTCCAAGTGGGCAAAACCAAAAAAAGTATTCCCGTCAATACTCAATTTCCCATCAACAGATTATATTTATAAAGAACCTTACGGCAAAGTTTTGATTATTGCACCTTGGAATTATCCTTTTCAATTGGCTTTATGCCCTTTGGTTTCGGCTGTTGCATCCGGAAATCAAGTTGTCCTTAAACCCTCCGAACTTACTCCAAATACTTCAGCAATAATTACCAAAATTATCGAAACAGTATTTCCTATTAACCATGTAGAAGTAAAACAAGGTGGTGTTGCCGTGGCTCAAGAACTACTACTACAACGCTGGGATTATATATTTTTTACAGGAAGTGTTCCTGTTGGAAAAATTATTGCCAAAGCTGCTGCCGAAAATCTAACTCCCATAACACTCGAACTTGGGGGGAAAAACCCTTGTATAATTGATCAAACCGCCAATTTAAAACTGGCTGCGAAAAGAATTGTTTGGGGAAAATTTATAAATGCAGGACAAACCTGTATTGCTCCTGATTACATCTTGATTCAAAAAGACATGAAAAGTTCTTTTATTGCATTTATGAAACAAGAAATCACTAACGCTTATGGCAAAGATCCTCAACTTTCTCCTGATTTCCCTAGAATTGTAAACGAAAGAAACTGGCTAAGATTAGTAAATATGATTCAAAAAGACAAAGTCATTTTTGGAGGACAATTCGACCAAAAAGATTGCTACATTGCCCCTACCCTTATCGAAGAAACGGCATTGAATACTTTGATCATGAAAGAAGAAATATTTGGTCCACTGTTACCAATAGTAACGTATGAAAATGACAGCGAAATACTACCCCTAATTTCTAAATATGAAAAACCTTTGGCTTTATATGTATTTACAGAAGACACCCGATTTTATAAAAAAATAATTAAAAATTGCTCCTTTGGAGGTGGTTGTATTAATGACACAGTGGTTCATTTTTCGAATAAAAGACTCCCTTTTGGCGGTGTTGGTCATAGTGGAATTGGTGCCTATCATGGTCGTTTAAGTTTTGATACTTTTTCGCACCATAAATCAATTGTAAAAAAAGCAAATTGGCTCGATTTACCGCTACGATATGCTCCATACGGCAATAAATTAATTCAAATAAAGAAATTATTAAAATGGATCTAATTCTGCCAAAGAAACATAGAAAATAAAGCTTTCGGGGTTCGCAAATTTACACAGATTGATTTTGAATCTGTGTTAAACAAATACATTCAACTTTTTACATTTATCAAACAAGTCGAATAAATAGGTACACGATAAATCACATTTATTAGGAAGTTTTAAAAAACCAGCGTCAAAAATTTCAAGCAGATTAGGTAGATTAATTTACCTAGACAAATGTTTTACAGCCAAATTAGATTGCGATTCTTTTAAAACGAAATTTGTCATACACCCAATCCGAATGAACTTGATGTCACAAAAACAGCTGGATTAGAATGAACTACTCCATAATT
Organism: Flavobacterium sp.; assembly: GCA_043772515.1. Lineage (GTDB taxonomy): Bacteria > Bacteroidota > Bacteroidia > Flavobacteriales > Flavobacteriaceae > Flavobacterium. Next base: position 5,472 of record JAYVGE010000161.1, read on the forward strand.
TTAGTTTTTTGGCAAATTTGACAATTTAAATTCAAATTCCTTAAACCTAACATCCAGATCTTTAAGTAATTTATTTTTTACAGCAATGTCTTGAATAAAACTATAATTGATACTATTGTAAACAAATTGTTTGATAGCTGTGTACGAAATATTTTTATATCTTTTTGCCAACAATACGTATTGCTCTGTCATATTGGTTCGCAATATTCCAGCATCATCGGTACTGATAGTAATAGGTACTCCGAATTCTTTGTACAAAGAAATAGGATGACGGTTTTCTTTCACTTTTAGTATAAATTCATTACTTACAAGATTTATTTCTATTGCAATTTTATTTTTTGCCATATAGCGCAATAAATCATAACTATTTTCTTCGTAAGCTATCGCTACTCCATGACCGATGCGGTTGGCACCTGCTGTAAAAATAGCTGATCTAATATGCCAAGTGAGTTCTTCTGGTTGTACTAATCCTAAGGCAAGTTCACCCGCATGCATCGAATATTTTACATTTGGAAAACGAGAATGACAATATTTGAACATCACCATGTGCAACCAATAATCTTTCATAGCTGTTTCGCCATCTTCTGGAGAAACAATGTTGACACCAGCCATAAGCGAACTACTATCTGCCGAAATAAAAGCAATGACTAGATTTTTGAATAAATCTACAGGATCCATAAAACGCAAGACAAAATTTTGATAACGCATCGTAAAACGAGCATCATCTATTTTTAAATTGTTATGGAGTTTGCTAACAAAATTGGTATTAAAATCTTTTGCATATCCAACAGCATCCTTTTGCAACAATTTTGTGTATAAAGAATCTAACGATTGTAACACTACTTTTTCGTTTTTTTCGGCAGCCATTTGTCTTAAATGCTCATTAAACTTTGTTAAATCTGTGGTATTGATATGGTTCGGAATTGTTGCTAATTGGGTTTCTATATAGCTTACATTTTCTTTGATTGCTCTGTTTTTTAATTCCAACAAACCTTTTTCAAAATTATTTTTTATCGCCGGCTCAAATTTCATAAAAGACTCAAAAAATAATTTGTCCGAAGGATAATCTACATAATTATAGTCTTTGGCAGACCATTTATGCATTATTTTTTGTTTGTAATTTTCTAATTCTCCATTGTTTTTCAATGCAGAAAACAGCTCCCAATTTCCTTTCAATGGCTTCTCTTTTTCGACTTCCATTGTTTCTATGTTGAGATAAAAATCTTCTTTTATGGCATGTTCCAGTAAAGGTTCTGCATAAATTGACCCAGAATAATGATGATGCAGATCGCCACCTTTGGGCATTTGAGAAAAGAAAGCGGTCAATGCTGCTTCGTTATTCCTAATTTTTTCAAAATAGAAATCAGTAGATTGTGCAAAACCAACATGGAAAAGAACCGTAAAAAGTAGCGTAGTAAATAATTTCATATTACAAATTTGATACAAATATAATCGATTTGATTGTTTTAAAATAATTGCCTGTGTTTTAAAAAGTATTAAATTATTCCAAAAATCAACAGAACAGCAAAAAGAATAAGCATAACCGTTACTATGTTTTGAATGGTCTTGATTGTTACTTTTTTTAATAATTTATTCCCCAAATAAGCACCTGCAAATGCCGAAAGTGTAGCAAAAAGGAGTAGAGAATAATTAAGTTGATTATGACAATTAAAGATTTGTTTAGAATAAATGGTTAATCTAGAAATATCTATCAGACAAGCTATTACTGTACCAGTAGCAATAAAAGATTGTTTTGATAGATTGGCTCTAATTAAGAAAGCGGCTCGTAAAGCCCCTTGATTTCCAGAAAGTCCTCCAAAAAAACCACTTAAAACACCACCCAAAGGAAGGTATTTTTTGTCAAATTGTACGTTGGTCAAACTTGGAATAACTTCAAAAAGAGAAAAAAACAATAAAACAATGCCAATAATCAATTTTACAGGCATGATTTCAAAAACATGATTTGCTACCGAATACTTCATTAACGGTTGCATATTGCTTAACATCGAAAGAACGAAAGCCCCCAAAAATGCAAAAACTATTGCTGGAATGCCAAAGCGTAAAACGACAGCTGTATTAGCATTTTTGCCTAATAAAACCAATTTGAAAAGGTTATTTAAAAAATGAACTATTGCTGTTAGTAAGATAGCCATTTCGATAGGAAAAAACAGTCCAAATACAGGAACAAGAAGTGTTCCGAGTCCGAATCCAGAAAACAATGTCAGACTAGAACCTATTAATGCCACAAGGCAAATGATAAAATACTCCATTTATTTTTATTTGAAATTTGGACTAAAACAAAGGATTTTTTTCTTTTTCGGCATAATCTAAGTCTGTATCAAAAGTTTCTTTTAATTTCCATAGTGCCAACAAAGAAATTACCGACAATAATAAACCTACAATCATCCCTGATTTAAGAATGTCTCCTTCAAAAATTTGATCTCTAAAAAAGCCATAAATAATAATTATTAATGGAAGCGAACCCCGAACAAAATTGGGAACAGTAGTCGTTACAGTTGCCCGAATATTGGTACCAAATTGCTCTGCTGCGATGGTTACAAATAAAACCCAATAACCTACAGAAAATCCCATAGCAAAACAAAGAAGATAGAAATTCGTAGCCGTAATTCCAAAAGCGTTCAAATAGACAAAAACCATGATGAGATTGAATATCAAAAACACCCGCATAATGTTTTTACGACTTTTAAGCCATTGACTCAGCAATCCGGTAGCAATATCTCCAAAAACCAATCCTGTGTAACAAAACGCAATGGCTTTTCCTGCCAGTATGGTTTCGGAATGTTGTACCCCCAGTGCCTTGGCAAATTCTGGAGAAAAAGTAATCAATACACCCACCAAAAACCATAACGGAATTCCTATAAGAATACACTGTAGGTATTTATAAAAGCGTCCTTTATTGGTAAAAAGAGAAAGAAAATCGCCTTTCTTTTCTTCGCTTTTTTGTACTTGCTTAAACATTCCAGATTCATGAATACTCACCCTTAAAAACAATAATAAAATTCCTAAAACACCTCCAGCATAGTAACACAAACGCCAGTCCTGAAAAGTTTGATATACCAAATAAGCGACAACCGCACCAGAAACACCTACCGAAGCGACAATCATGGTTCCATAACCTCGTTTTTCTTTGGGCAATGATTCAGTAACCAAAGTAATTCCCGCACCCAGTTCGCCTGCGAGACCTATGCCTGCAATTAATCTCCAAAAAGCATAACCATCGACAGTAGTTACCATTCCGTTGGCAATATTAGCAATCGAATAAATGAGTATAGAACCGAATAAAACAGAGATTCTTCCTTTTTTGTCGCCCAATATTCCCCAAAGTATTCCGCCAAAAAGCATTCCGAACATTTGCATGCCAATGAGATATTCTCCTTGATTTCGGATGGCGTCGCCTGTAACGCCCAAATCTTTTAGGCTATCGGTACGCACAATACCAAAAAGTAATAAATCGTAAATATCTACAAAATAGCCAAGTGCAGCCACAATTACGGCCGCATTAAGAATAGAAGTATGTTTTTGGGTTTCGGAAAGCATCATTTTGTTTGGATTGGTTACTCAAAAATACTATAAATATTGTACAAAGCAAGTTTGATTTTCAGTTTTTCAAGTTGTACTTTTGATTCCTTCATATAAAGAAAAGAACGTCGCTTGTGACAAGAATATAATTCGGGTAGATTTACCCTTATTTAATAACAAAAATTACCTTTTTGATACAATCGTTTTTGATGCAAAAAAAATCCTTGTTGCACAAATAAAAAAACAACTACACATGAAAATTGTTCTATCGCCTGCCAAATCCTTAAATTTCGATAAAGAATTACCAACAGCCAATCACTCAACGACTTCCTTTTTGAAAGAGGCAAAAGCAATTCAAACCGTTTTGAAACAAAAAAATCCTGCCGAATTATCTCAATTAATGCATATTTCAGAAAAATTAGCCGATTTAAACTGGCAACGCAACCAAGTTTGGAGAACCCCTTTTACACCAGAAAATGCTCGACCAGCCATTTTTACTTTCGACGGAGATGTTTATACAGGACTAGACGCCTATTCGATTCCAATCGAAAAATTAGTAACACTTCAGGATAGTTTAAGAATTTTATCTGGACTATATGGAATTTTAAAACCATTAGATTTGATACAAGCCTATCGATTAGAAATGGGAACAAAATTGCCCATTGGCGACAACAAAAACCTATACGATTTTTGGAAACCTACTCTTGTCAAAGCCCTAAACAAAGAATTACATAAAGACGAATTGTTTATTAACTTGGCAAGTACCGAATATTTTTCGGCTGTTGATATCAAGGCATTAAAAGTTCCTGTTATCACTCCCGATTTTAAAGATTACAAAGATGGAAAGCTCAAAATAATTAGTTTCTTTGCCAAGAAAGCAAGAGGAATGATGGTGCGCTATATCATTGACACCAATGCTAAAACAATCGAAGACCTAAAAGGATTTGATTACGAAGGCTATCAATTTGATGCCAATTTATCTAAAGGGAATCATCTGGTTTTTACCCGATAATACTGTTATAAAAAGGATTACGTGTTTGTAGTCTTTATGGTTGAATGTTTTTTTTTAAATATTTCACAACGTACTCGAATATAAAAGATAAAAAAGAATTAATACCGATTATGTATTCAATATAGTCCAATAAATATTGTACTATTTTCATACTATATCGGCATTATACCAAAACGGATGCACGACAAATTGCATTTTATTGATTCTTTGTTTTGAATTTAGCTTTAGAATTTCTTAGGTTCTCGTATTCGCGTGAGGGATAGAAGCTCATTACCATGTAATGCGTATAGCCCGACAGCATTGGGCAAAGGGGGCGACTCGTACGAATGTAGCTTTGTCCCCCCCCCCTCTTGAGAGGGGAGTTAGGAGTGCATGAAATGAGTAATTCAATATGCACACCAATGGCGTTTCCTTAAGGTTATACCAAACCTAATTATAATACAACCCAATCCCTCCTCTATCGAAAAGAGAAAACCTGAGGTGAGGAGAAAAAAGTCAGACTATATTGTAATTGC
>JAYVGE010000162.1:0-10532 GCA_043772515.1 Flavobacterium sp.
TGATTGAATAAATGTTTGATTGTCCCTTTTTGCAGGATTTGGATATACTTTTAATCCATTATCAATTTTAAATTCATCATTGCCTAAAGTACCAACAACTTCAAAAGTTACTCTATTTGATACTTCATTGTAAGAGTCATCAGTAAACATTACTATAAAATAATTTCCTGTTTGTGTAGGTAATTCTGCTCCTGTAATATTTTTTGTTCCTTCAGCTAATCCTCCAAAATAAGTATAACTCACCAAAGGTTGAATATTTGGGTTGTCTCCTTCATGGTAAATTCCTAACCAATCTTTTACAATTCCAGGAGCATCTGTCCATGAAGCAGAAATTTGTTCTCCTAAATCATAAACAGGCTTATTAATCCATAATTCGGTTACGATATCTCCAATTTTAAAGAAAACTTTATTACCTATGGGGTTAAAACTATCTTGCAAATAGTATTCTGCATAATAATATCCCTTTGGTAAACCATTGAATATTTTTGTATCAGAAGCGGTTGTAATGTACTGCCTGCTTGCTGCCGGAATTCCAGAATCTGAATTTATTCCCATTTTGTAAATCCCAATCCAATCATTAGTCAATTGTGGTCCATTGCTAAAGTTAACAATTACGGGAGACCCGACAGCGTATTCCGTTTGATTTGTATTTAACTCTGGTACTGGTCCAACATAAAAGTGTTTTCTGGCTGCAATTTCTGTATAGCCACCGTTAGAGAATATGGCTGCAAAATAGCTTCCTTTATTAGGTAATCCGCTAGATAAATTAACAAAACCACTTGAACTTCCGTTAGTATATTTCCATGCTTGAGAAGGTGAAGTACCTCCGGGGATTTGTCCTTCTTTATACAATCCTATCCAAGTTGATGTACTGGCTGGTGCATCTGTAAAACTAACTTTGATTGCTGCATTTTGCGAATACGTTGTAGCATCAGTAACTATTTCGGCATTGACAGTTGTACTTCCAGAAATCGTAAATGTTTTTACATCACTCCATGAAGACCATTCTAGATTACGGTCTCTATACCTCAATTTAGTATAGTATTGACCATTCGGAAGCGAGTTTGCCGCCAAGTTTATCTTGGTAATATCAATTCCTAGATTAATATTAACAGTAGAATCTTTTTTGGTTCCGTACTTTCCGTACAAATTTTCAAAATCACGGTATATTTCTTTTTTGATAATCTCGAATGTTGGCGTTTGCGAAATCAAAAACTGAGTCGTATTTAACAATTCGTTTGTCGTTGTACTATAGGCAGAACCAGAAAGAGTCAGAGGCAAAGTTACATTAGTAGTAAAGTTGTTTGTAATAAATGGTTTTACTGGAACAGCTTTGTTTTTGTATCTATGAAATTTATCCATAAGTTGGTTGTTTTTCCATTGATCTACACTTCCAATAGAATAACTTTCTACATCCATTTTTCCGTTGGTAACATCAATATCAACTATTTGATAAATCCAGTTACAGATTGTTTTCTGAACATCTTCAAAATCCTGTTCGGTAGATGAACCCCAGTATTGATCCCAAGCTGTTCCTCCTGAAATTATATTATAGGTTGGCGTATTTTTTAATTGTCCTCTATGATACAAATGATGATGTGCCCCTATATGCATAGAATATTTTGGAGAAGTCACCAACAAAGGAACGGCGGTGTTCCTAACCCAGGTAGAAATATCCCCAACATATTGCTCTGCTTGATACGGCCTGTGACTCAAAGAAAAAATCCACTCCACAGTGTTATCTGTATTTGCTGCTGCTAGTACTTTTTGTAACCAGCTTAGTTGAGCTTCACCTGTATGCTCCGAACTTAAACTAATAAACAACACATTGCCAGCTTGTTGTGCATAATAATTTTCAGTCCCAGACGAAATCCCTTTGTATGATAATTCATTAATATAAAAATGATCATAATAAGAGTTCATTCCCAATGTTCCGTATGTTTCATGGTTACCTACAGTAGTTTGAATTGGAATATTCCCAGACAAACCTCTGTTCTTTTTAAAATGGACATTCTCATAATGATCTAAAGTTCCTACATCGACCTGATCACCCACCATAAAAGTCATCGAAATATTGTCATCGGGAGATAAAGTCGAACCCCATTTTTGCTTTATTTTTCTTTTGGCCGCCGACACCAAAGAATCGTAGCGAGGCACGGCTTTTAACTGATTATCGCCCATAATCAAAAAACGAATATGACCATCAACAGTAGCTGCTTGTCCCGGATTTGGCAATGTTTTAAAAGAACAAACAGAAGATACATCTGTACCCGTTTTTATCCTATAATAATATTTCGTATTTGGAGAGAGATTAATCAATTTTACACTATGGTAAAAATAATTGCCTGGATAGCCAGAGTCTGTAAAAACATTAGTATTCCCAGTAACCGTTACATTTAAGCTCGTTGCAGATGTTCCGTACTCGACAATAGATTCTGGATTACGCTCTGTTTTCCAATTGACGTACATTGAAGTTGGAGTTGCATTTTGCAAATAAGGAAATAGATTTTGTGCTTTAGATGTTATACAGGTGCATAAAAGTAATAATAGAAAGTATTTTTTTTTCATAGTTGTTCTTCGTTAATTAGAAGAAGCAAAAGTATTGTACTGAAATCCTATCACTTTTAAGACAATGTTACTCTTATTTTATGTTTACAAACCCTTATGGTTACTTTTGTTAAATTATTATGAATTTAACCAACATTAGTAATAAAAAATTCCCGCCAAAAGCAGGAATTTATATTTATTAAGAAAAATTAGTACAACTTTAAACAGTATACATCTTCACTCTCAATTCCTGAACCTTCTCATCATCTAGATAATCATCAAAAGTCATATATCTATCGATAGCTCCATTTGGAGTTAGCTCAATTACTCTATTACCCACCGTTTGAGCAAATTCATGATCATGAGTGGTAAAAATTACAGATCCTTTGTAGTTTTTTAAGGAATTATTAAAGGCTGTAATCGACTCCAAATCCAAGTGATTTGTAGGTTCATCCAGCATCAAAACGTTGGCTCTTTCCATCATCATTCGAGACAACATACAACGTACTTTTTCTCCTCCAGATAACACATTACAGGTTTTTAAGGCCTCTTCTCCAGAGAAAATCATTTTACCCAAAAAGCTTCGAATGTTTACTTCATCTCTTTCTTCTTCGGTTTTAACCCATTGACGCAACCAATCCACTAGTGAATAATCATTTTCGAAAAACGAATGATTGTCTCCTGGTAAATACGCTTGATTGGTGGTAACACCCCAATCATAAGTACCCGAATCTGCTTTTTTATTTCCGTTTAAGATTTCATAAAAAGCGGTAGTTGCTCGAGAATCTTTAGAGAAAAGAACAATTTTATCGCCCTTTGCCATATTCAAATCGACTCCTTTAAACAATACATCTCCATCTACAGAAGCGCTCAAATCCTGAACGTTTAAGATTTGATCTCCCGCTTCACGCTCTTGATCAAAAATTATCGCTGGATAACGTCGGCTAGATGGTTTTATCTCAGATATATTCAATTTAGAAATCATTTTTTTACGAGAAGTAGCTTGTTTTGATTTGGCTACATTCGCACTAAAACGACGGATAAATTCTTCTAATTCTTGTTTCTTTTCTTCGGCTTTTTTGTTTTGTTGTGCACGCTGTTTGGCAGCTAATTGGCTAGATTCATACCAAAAAGTATAATTTCCGGAATAATGATTTATTTTACTAAAATCGATATCCGAAATATGGGTACAAACTGAATCTAAAAAGTGTCTATCGTGTGAAACTACAATTACGGTGTTTTCATAATTTGCCAAGAAATTTTCTAACCAAGCAATGGTTTCAAAATCCAAATCGTTGGTAGGCTCATCCATAATAAGCAAATCTGGATTTCCAAAGAGTGCTTGCGCCAAAAGCACACGAACTTTTATTTTTCCTTCCAAATCTCCCATTAAGGTATAATGATTGTCTTCTGTAATTCCGAGATTGGATAGCATCGAAGCTGCATCAGAATCGGCATTCCATCCATTCATTTCTTCAAACTGCACTTGCAACTCTCCTATTCTATCGGCATTTTTATCATTGTAATCGAGATAAAGTTCATCCATCTCTTTCTTGATGGCATACAAAACTTTATTCCCCATCATCACGGTTTCTAGTACCGTATGTTCGTCAAACATATTGTGGTTTTGATTTAAAACCGACATCCTTTTGCCAGGTTCTAGATGAATATGACCTGAAGTTGGATCCATATCCCCTGCTATTATTTTAAGAAAAGTTGATTTTCCAGCACCATTGGCTCCAATAACTCCATAAATATTTCCGTGTGTGAAGGTGGTATTTACTTCGTCGAACAAAATTCGTTTGCCAAACTGAACTGATAAATTATTGACTGTTAACATGAAGATCTCTTTATTAAAATTTTATGCAAAAGTACAAAAAAATGTCTGTTTTCTTTATTCTAAAATTAAGAATTAGTTTATCTTCACATTTCATTAATTATTTAATCATTCAAAGTATCAAAATAGTTACGATGCAGGTACCAAATATTATCATATCAAACATCCGAAACCCATATTAATACCGAAGGGATTTACTTGGATAAGAGTTTTTGGATTTTACAAAAGTCTACTGCACAGTTATTTAGAGTAGATTCTGAAAAAGTAAATAAACATCTTCTGAATATTTTTGATTTTATTTGAATCGGAGAAAAAATCAACTAAGTAAATATTTCAAAATAAATCGTACAATTACTTTACTATATTTCTATTTTTATAGGAGTTCAGTGAACTTCATTTTGTCTCGCTCTTTTGTCCTTGCGAGACGGGTGCACGACAAATTGCATTTTCTTCAAAAAACATTATATTAGCGTTAAAATAACACTTTTTTATGACAGACTTAGACAAAATAGTAGCCATCGTTACCAAGCACTACGGAGAATGGGAAAAGAACCCAACACGAATGGAAAATGGATATGAATATGAGTCTACTTTTGCAAGTATGACCCAAGAAATGGAGAAAGAAATGCTGAAAGTATCTTTAGGAAACCTTCCAGTAAGTAGAAATGATAAAAAAAACTATTACAAGATTTGGAATCCTCGATGTCCCTAAAAGCCACGTATTAAGTATTGGGAATTTACAAATCAGTAGTTTTGCCCAAGAAACAATGTGTCGTTTTGGTTAAAGTGTGGTTTTTGAAGATGTAAGTTCTCTGATTAATAGTCTAACAGGCTGCGTTTTTAATGCTAAACAAGTGGTGAGAGTTTGCCATTTATGTGGATGATTATTAGATCAAACGCTAACAGAGGTCATTGTATCTGGTCAGTCAAAAGTCTGTTCAGAGGCGGAAAGAGAGGAGTTGCATTATGCTATGACGGTGCGATGCATCCAACAAAATCAAAAGAAGAACCTTGGAAAGAAATGAAATTGGGGAGATTGTTTAAAAAGAGTGACTTATTGCCGTTTTCTGAAACCAGAAATTTTATAACAAAATCAACTTATGTGGCTCATTTAGGAGAGGCAAAAGACTTTTTTCCAAAACTTGAATACGAAGTTGAAGCGTTAAAAAACCTTGTTTTTATAAACGATGGAGGACCTTGGATTTGGAAATGGGTAGAAAGCAGTTTCCCCAATAGTACTCAAATACTTGATTTTTATCACGCAAAAGAACATTTGTGCGAATTTGCAAAAGAATATTTCTCTAAAGAAGAGCAAAGGAAAAAATGGATAGATACCCAATGTGAAGCCTTGATAACTAAGACTCCAGAGCAAGTTATTGAAGCAATAAAGTCACTTTGGTATCAAAAGAAAACAGAAGTAAGTAGGGTGAAATTAATAAATTATTACACAACGCATTTAAAAAGAATGCAGTACAAAGTATTCAAAGAAAAGGGACTGCTCATTGGTTCTGGAGCAATAGAGTCGGCTCACAGAGTTTATCAACAAAGATTTAAACTATGGGGACAGCATTGGACTAAAAAAGGACTTCAAGAAACAATACAACTCAAATCAGCATCTGAAAGTAAATTATGGGACAAAGTTACTGATATTGCTAGAAATGCTGCATAAATGCAATTTGTCACCCCCTTCATGCCAAATCAAATACAATGGAAAGTTTTAAATATGGTTTTGAAGACAAATTTATGGATACAACTATAAGCCGTATGGAACAGAATCAGGATATTTTTACCAAAATGATGAATGACAAAGAGTTTGGAAACATCGTTGAAGATTATATGTAGAAGAAAGTATATCAACAGTTTAGAAAGTAATTTTAAATTCAATTATAAATATAATTAATAAAAATCAAAGTATGGTTCACTTATGCTTACTTCGTGGCATCAATGTTTCTGGTCACAATATGATAAAAATGGATGCTTTAAAAACGACTTTAGAAGTCATTGGTTTTCAAAATGTGAAAACCTATATACAATCCGGAAATGTTTTTGTAACTTCTGAAGAAGAAAGCGCTGCAAAAATAGGATTTATTATTAAGCAAGAAATTTTTAAGGCTTTTGGTCATGAAGTACCAGTTGTTGTTATTGGAAAAGAAGATTTGGAAGCTTGTTTCAAAAACAATCCTTTTTTGAAGGAAAAAGAGATAGATCTCAAAAAAATATACGTTGCTTTTGTTTCTACAACTTTGCGAAGTGATAGTATCAATGATTTGAAAATTAGCCAATTCAAACCCGATGAAGCAAGTATTGATGCCAATAGAATTTATATAAAATATGCTGTTGGTGCAGGAAAAACTAGATTTGACCAAAAATATATCGAGAAAAAACTAAATCTAACGGCAACCATCAGAAACTGGAATACCGTGACGCAGCTGTTAAAAATGTATGAAGAAAACTAATAAATAAAAAAGCAAAAAAAACACTTGAGGTTTATCACATATTGACTATTTTTAACCAAAATACAACACTTTAAAAGAAAGTTATGACAAATAAAATTCCAGTAACTATTATTACCGGTTTCCTTGGATCGGGAAAGACCACAATTATCCGTAACTTATTAGAAAACAACAATGGGAAACGATTGGCTGTTATTGTAAACGAATTTGGAGAAATGGGCATCGATGGCGAATTGCTGAAATCCTGTTGTACCAACGAAGAGGACATCATGGAGTTGAGTAACGGTTGCGTTTGCTGTACCGTACAAGACGAGTTTTTACCGATTATGCTGCAATTGATGGAACGTAAAGATACTATTGACCATATTATAATTGAAACTTCGGGGCTTGCCTTACCAAAACCGTTATTACACGCTTTCAACTGGCCAGAATTAAAACCCCAAATTACTGTTGACGCTGTGATTACAGTGGTTGACTCAGTAGGACAGGCAACTGGCGAAATCTGTGACCGTGCTAGAGTCGAAGCGCAACGTCAAGCAGATGAGTCGCTAGACCACGAAACCCCAATCGAAGAATTGTTTGAAGACCAATTGTCTTGTGCTGATTTGATCGTAATGACCAAAAAAGATTTACTCGATGAATCACAATTTGAAGAAGTACAAGCTATTATTGCTGCTAAAATTAGACCGAATGTGAAAATGGTAAGTGCAAATAAAGGTATTATTGCCGCTGATATTCTGTTAGGAATTGGAGCCCAAGCCGAAAATGATTTGGCAAACCGTCATTCGCACCATGAAGAGGATCACGCCAATGGTCATGAACACGAACACGACGATCATATCGATTCTGTAGTTGTCGAAATTACTGCAGTTCATACGCCAGAAACATTGGTTGCAACACTCAAACAAATTATCGAAGAACACGAGATTTATAGAATTAAAGGATTTATAAACGTTCCCGAAAAAGCGATGCGTATGGTTTTGCAAGGAGTATCGACCCGTTTCGAAAGTTATTTTGACCGTAAATGGAAAGATAATGAAACCCGAAAAACGAGTTTGGTCATCATTGGAGACGAATTAGAACATAAAAATTTGCAACAAATTATCAACGAAAGATTAAATTAACAGCAAATAGAAGGTATATTTGAATGGATAATCGACAGTAGTTGATTATCCATTTTTTTAAAATTAGAACCGTACAAATGCATTTAATACCTACCATTCCCGGAGGCTGGAATCCTAATGAGGACGGCGTTTTTCATATTGAGCAATCCAAAGGAGATATTGTTTTTCTATCCGCCGCCGATACCGAAATTCATTCGCTTAATAAAGCATACAAAGCACTTCGACAGGGCTCAGTGACCCTTCGTATGGCCAATCTTACCTATCTAAAGCAAGAATTGACTATTGATAAATATGTTGAGGAAGTAATAGGCGAAGCCAAAATTGTTATTTGTAGGTTGTTGGGAGGCATTAGTTATTATCCTTATTTGGTTGAATCTATTGAATTGGAGTGCAGACAAAAAAACATTCCAGTACTTTTTTTACCAGGTTATGATGCCCCCGATGTAGAGTTAATGAATCTTTCAACAGTCGATTTATCGGTTTCGGATTTGGTTTGGAAATACTTTTGCGCAGGCGGAAAACAAAATTTGATGGAAGCATTGCGTTTTATTTTGCATCATTTTTTTGACAGAAAAGATTTGGTTTATAATGCTCCGCAACGCATACCCGATTTATTTTTATGCGATTTTGGAAACAGAATCCTTACCAAAGAACAAGCGTATCATACTGATTTTGATACTGTTGTTCTAGTATATCAATCCCACTATTTAGCAGATAATTTAGAGCCTGTTTATGCAATCTGCGAACAATTAAAAGAAAAAAATACGCGCCCGATTATGGCTTTTGTCAATAATCTTCGGGACAAGAATACAGCCGATGAGTTGTATGAATTACTTACCCAAGGCGACAACCGTCAGTTGAGTTCGATTATCAATACAACTAGTTTTTCGATAAAAGCATTAACGGAGAACGAGTCCGATTTTATTTTTTATAAACTCAATATTCCTGTTATTCAGGCTATTTTTGCTTCGTGTACCAAAGCCATTTGGCAAGACAATTTATTTGGATTAACACCTACTGATGTCGCTATCAATATTGCGCTACCCGAATTGGACGGGCGAATTATTACCACCGCAGTATCCTTTAAAGTAGCGTTGGGGAAGGATGTCCTAACCGATTCGGATATTTTAAAGTACGAGACACACCAAGAAGGAGTTGATTTTGTGGTGGATTTTGCCGTGCGCTGGCACCGATTGCAAACCAAAAGGAATTCAGAAAAATGTATCGCTTTGATAATGCCCAATTATCCCAACAAAGACAGTCGTTTGGCGAATGGGGTAGGACTTGACACACCAGAAAGTATGGTCAATATCATCAAAGCTCTCAAAGATAATGGATATGATTTAGGGAATTTTATACCCAATTCAAGCCAAGAATTGATAGAATTGGTTACTCATTATATTACCAATGATGTGGATACCACCCTATTTCGACCGTTTCAGGTTTCGTTGTCAATTGAAGATTTTTACAAACAATACAATACCATTTCGTCAAATCTGAGAGAGCAACTCGAACAGCAGTGGGGAAAGCCCGAGGATTCTCCATTTTATAGTGATGGAAATTTTGCTATTGCAGGTTTTTTATTGGGAACTGTTTTTGTAAGCATTCAACCTTCACGAGGATATAATCAAGATGAGAAAGCGATTTATCATTCGCCAGATTTACCGCCTACTTTCAATTATTTAGCCTATTATTTTTGGGTGAATCATGTTTTTCAAGCCGATGCCGTTGTTCATGTAGGCAAGCACGGAAATTTAGAATGGTTGCCGGGAAAGAGTGTTGCATTGAGCAAAGAAAGTTGTTATCCGAGACTGTTGATGGAAGCCATTCCACATTTTTATCCCTTTATAGTCAACGATCCGGGCGAAGGAACACAAGCCAAGCGTCGCAACCAAGCTGTGATTTTGGATCATCTGATTCCGCCAATGACCCGTGCCGAAAACTATGGCATTTTGACACAATTGGAGCATCTGATAGACGAATATTACGAGGCTTTTACTTTGGATATAAAAAGAGCTACAGCATTAAAAAAGCAAATCAAAACTTTGGTTCAAGAAGCGCATTTGGATACCGATTTGCGGGCTTCGGTAGAAGATATTGACGAATTATTAGTAAAATTAGACGGCTATTTGTGCGATTTGAAAGAAGCACAAATTCGAGACGGCTTGCATATTTTTGGGCAAGCTCCAGAAAATGATCAATTACTCGATTTACTCATTGCCTTGCATCGTGTGCCATCGGGAGCGATAAAAGGAATTACACACGCATTGGCACTCGATTTAGAATTGGATTTTAATCCACTGCAATGTGATTATGCAACTGCTTTCGAAAAAGAAATTCAGCAAGTCTATTGTCGAACGATTGGCGATGCTGTCGAACAACTCGAATTGATTTCACGAGTCTATTTATCCCAATTTTTATTAGATAGAAAAGAAACGGGTTATCTAAATTTTGATGCCGTTCTTGATTTTATAGCCAAAGACACTTATCCAAAAGTACAGCAAACCACAAACGAAATTGCTAATTTATTGGCGGGCTTGAATGGCAAATATGTTCCTTCGGGAAGCTCTG
>JAYVGE010000163.1:0-4200 GCA_043772515.1 Flavobacterium sp.
TCTTATCAAGTGTGATTATGTTGTGTTCCTTATTTGTAGAAGCAGGTCCTGCCTCTTCTGGATGGACAATTTATCCTCCTTTGAGTGCGCTTCCGCAAGCTATTCCTGGTTCAGGAATGGGTATGACACTTTGGTTGGTTTCGATGGCTATATTTATAGCTTCGTCTTTGATGGGGTCTTTGAATTATGTTGTAACAGTAATCAATCTTAGAACAAAAGGAATGTCTATGACTAGATTGCCACTTACTATTTGGGCTTTCTTTGTTACTGCAATTATTGGTATCGTCTCGTTTCCAGTTTTGTTGTCAGCAGCATTGTTGTTGATTTTTGATAGAAGTTTTGGTACTTCTTTCTTCTTATCGGATATTTATATCGCAGGAGAAGTGTTACATTACCAAGGAGGTTCGCCAGTATTATTTGAACACTTATTTTGGTTCTTAGGACATCCAGAAGTATATATTGTAATCTTACCTGCATTGGGGATTACTTCCGAAATTATTGCAACGAACTCACGTAAACCAATCTTTGGTTACAGAGCGATGATTATGTCTATTATTGCAATTGCATTTTTATCAACAATTGTTTGGGGGCATCATATGTTTATTTCGGGTATGAATCCTTTCTTAGGATCGGTGTTTACTTTTACAACATTATTGATCGCAATTCCTTCTGCAGTAAAAGCGTTCAACTATATTACGACGCTTTGGAAGGGTAATTTACAGCTCAATCCAGCTATGTTGTTTTCGATTGGTTTGGTTTCTACTTTTATTACAGGAGGTTTAACAGGGATTATTTTAGGAGATAGTACTTTGGATATTAATGTTCATGATACTTATTTCGTAGTAGCTCACTTTCACTTAGTAATGGGTATTTCTGCTCTTTATGGAATGTTTGCTGGAGTTTATCACTGGTTTCCAAAAATGTTCGGAAGAATGTTGAACAAAAACTTAGGATATGTTCACTTTTGGGTAACAGCAGTTTGTGCTTATGGTGTTTTCTTTCCGATGCACTTTATAGGTTTGGCAGGTTTGCCAAGACGTTATTATACCAATACCAACTTTCCTTTGTTTGATGATTTGCAAAATGTAAACGTATTAATTACGGTGTTTGCTTTGGTAGGTGGTGCTTTTCAATTAGTGTTTTTGTATAACTTTTTTAGTAGTATCTTCTACGGTAAAAAAGCGGTTCAAAATCCATGGAAATCAAACACACTAGAATGGACTACTCCTGTAGAGCATATACATGGTAACTGGCCAGGGGAAATTCCAGAAGTTTATCGTTGGCCTTATGATTACAGCAAGCCAGGACATGAAGAAGATTTTATTCCTCAAACTGTACCAATGAAAGAGGGTGAAGAAGTTTTACATCACTAGTTTTTTAAATTATACAAATGCCTTTCAATCTTGAAAGGCATTTTTTTTATAAACATCAATTTGTTTTTTTTACCTTTATACAATGAATGAAAATTTAGATCCAACGAATACTAATTTCAATGCAGATGAGCTTGATGTAGAAAAAAGATTGCGCCCGCTTTCTTTTGATGATTTTGCAGGTCAAGATCAAGTTTTAGAGAATCTTAAGGTTTTTGTTGCCGCTGCAAATCAGAGAAGTGAAGCGCTAGATCATACCCTTTTTCACGGACCTCCGGGACTAGGAAAAACGACTTTGGCCAATATTTTGGCCAATGAATTACAGGTTGGAATTAAGATTACGTCTGGACCTGTACTTGATAAACCAGGAGATTTAGCGGGTTTGTTGACGAATCTCGAAGAAAGAGATGTTTTGTTTATTGATGAAATTCACCGTTTAAGTCCCATTGTTGAAGAGTATTTATATTCGGCAATGGAGGATTTTAAAATAGACATCATGATCGAATCGGGACCCAATGCCCGCACGGTACAGATTAATCTAAATCCTTTTACACTTATTGGGGCTACCACTCGTTCGGGATTATTAACCGCGCCAATGCGTGCTCGTTTCGGAATTTCATCTCGCTTGCAATATTATACTACAGAACTATTAACAACCATTGTCGAGCGTAGTGCAATGATTTTTAAAATGCCTATTTCTATGGAAGCGGCTGTCGAAATTGCAGGAAGAAGTAGAGGAACGCCTCGTATTGCCAATGCGCTTCTGCGTCGTGTTCGTGATTTTGCTCAAATTAAAGGAAATGGAACTATCGATATAGAAATTGCTCGCTATGCCTTAAAAGCGCTTCATGTAGACGCACATGGCTTAGACGAAATGGATAATAAAATTTTGACAACGATAATCGAAAAATTCAAAGGGGGACCAGTGGGTTTGTCTACTTTGGCGACAGCGGTATCTGAAAGTAGCGAAACTATCGAAGAAGTTTACGAACCTTTTTTGATTCAAGAGGGTTTTATTATGCGGACACCTAGAGGGCGTGAAGTAACCGATAAAGCGTATAAGCATTTGGGTAGAATGAATACTAATATTCAAGGAGGTTTGTTTTGATAGTGGGAAGATAGAAGTTTGTAGTCATTAGGTGTGCGACTAATTAATAAAAATAAAACACATATGAAAGACACTATTTTTAAGGTTAAAAACTTGCATTTGGGACTGTCTTCCTTGACAATAATAGGAGTTGGATTAGCATACGGAATTTATCCAAATAGGATTTTACCATTTTTCTTTGATTTTAAAGTACAAAGTATTGATTTGAATAATGTTTTCAGAGCAATAATGGGATTGTATTTAAGTTTAGCTGTTTATTGGACTACTGGAATATTCAAACCAGAACATTGGAAAAACACAACATTAATAAGTGTAATTTTTATGGGAGGGTTAGCATCCGGAAGAATAATTAGTATATTTTTGGACGGAATTCCATCATTGCCTTTTTTAATTGGAACAGTTTTGGAAATAGTATTTATGTTTTGGGGAGTCAGAAACTTAAAAATGGAATACTCAAAAAAGCATTGTGAAGGTTTAAAATGAAATTAGCACCAATTAATTCTATCTAACTCTTTTCAAAATCCGTTTTTTCTGTGTCTTGGCTTTAGCCAATTCGTGTCATCCGCGTTCCATTGTCAAGGCTTTTCTTAGTTAGCAACACTTTGTCAAAGTCCCAACCCAGTTTCTTGAAATCTGTGTGAATTTATGAAATAGGGGTCAAATTTTATGGAATAGAAATACATGCGTTTGCCCAGACGAAGGAGGAAAAACCGACTAATTTGACCAAATTCGATTATATAGAATCACTTTTAACCTCCCAATTTAGTGATGAATCACAAAATAAAACACTCTCAATTTATAAAATCCGAAGCCCAGCGTCTCGGTTTTATGTCTTGTGGTATCTCGCAGGCAGGCTTTCTAGAACAAGACGCTCCTCGCCTCGAGGATTGGTTGAAAAAGAACAGAAATGGTCAAATGTCCTATATGGAAAACCATTTTGACAAACGATTAGATCCTACTTTATTGGTAGACGGTGCCAAAAGTGTAGTTTCTCTTTTGTTGAATTATTATCCTTCGGAAACTCAAAATGCCGATTCTTACAAAATATCCAAGTATGCTTATGGCAAAGATTATCATTTTGTAATCAAGGAAAAACTCAAAGAATTATTGTTCTCCATTCAGGCCACTATTGGTGAAGTTTCTGGTCGTGCATTTGTCGATTCTGCTCCTGTTCTCGATAAAGCTTGGGCTGCAAAAAGCGGACTAGGTTGGATTGGTAAAAACAGTAATTTACTCACTCAAAAAGTAGGTTCTTTTTATTTTATAGCCGAACTTATTCTTGATTTAGATCTAGACTACGATCATGCCGCTACAGATCATTGTGGGACATGTACTGCTTGTCTCGATGCCTGTCCTACAGAGGCAATTGTAGCTCCCTATGTTGTTGACGGTAGTAAATGTATTTCTTATTTTACCATCGAACTCAAAGATAATATTCCTTATGAGCTCAAAGGAAAGCTAGATGATTGGGCTTTTGGATGTGATGTATGTCAGGATGTTTGTCCTTGGAACAAGTTTTCGAAACCGCACAAAGAGCCTTTGTTTAATCCAAATGCAGGATTACTGTCTATGAATAAAAAAGATTGGGAAGATATTACCGAAGAAACATTTAAAGTTCTATTTAAAGACTCTCCTCTCAAAAGGGCAAAATTTCAAGGCTTGAAAGAAAACATTATTTTTTTGAAATAACGGGCTTGTTCCTAGAGGTAATGCTTTAATCTA
>JAYVGE010000164.1:0-4198 GCA_043772515.1 Flavobacterium sp.
TAGATATTGTGCTAGTCGGACTCCGATATCGGGATGTAGCCATCGAAAAAGCCATTTGGAAAAGGGATTTGTAAATACTTTTTTCATGCGTTTGTAACCCATATCGCCAGGTCCTTTTCCGTCTCCATGCCCGATAAGAAAAGTTTTGCCTGCGAAGGTAAACTCCTTATTATCGTGGTAGACAGGAATATTGAGTTCGCGCTCGAAATAATCGTGCATCCATAAATCATGGTTTCCGACAAAAAAATAAATTGGAATCCCGCTATCGCGAAGTTCAGCCAATTTTCCTAAAACACGAATAAATCCTTTGGGAACTACGGTTTTGTATTCGAACCAAAAATCGAATAAATCGCCTAACAAGAACACCGCTTCGGCATCCTCTTTTATTTGGTCGAGCCAAGCTACGAATTTTTGTTCTCGAGGAAAACTTAACTCAGGAGTTGGTGCACCAAAGTGCTGATCGGAGGCAAAATATACTCTTTTGTTGTTCTGTAATTGCATGAAGCTAAAGTATGGATTTGAGATTATCACTAGCAAACCATTCTGCAAAAGAAGATTCGGTTTCTTGTAATTTTAACGAAAAAAGAGCAATCTCACTAGGTAACCTACTGATTATTCTTTGAGAAAAATCGACTACCATATTCTCACTCGTGGGCTGATAATCGACTAAAATTACATGATGTCCTCTTGTTTTTAGCTCGTTTGCCAACTCAACATGGGGCGTAGTTTGATTAAAAACCGTAGCATGATCAAATTGGTCTACGATTTCTTCTTTTACAATTTTCTTTAAATCAGAAAAATCGATAACCATACCATATTTTGTATTCTCACGATCCGAAATTGGTGTTCCTATTACCGTTACAGACAATTTATAACTGTGCCCATGTACATTTTTACATTTTCCGTCGTAGCCGTATAAGGCATGTCCGGTTTCGAAACTAAATTGTTTTGTAATACGAATATTGCTCATTAGAATTTACTTTAGTCTGCAAATTTAGCAAATAGATGTGAGAAATGGGTTGTAAATGCCGTTTTCCGTAAGGCAATCACGTTTAAAATATTTCGCAGAGATTCATAAAATTTAATAAAATATCAGCAAATATTTATGTAATACTGTTTAAGTTTAGAATTTTTTATTACGGTAAATTCTAGCCTTAAATAGTATAATAACCTCGAAAGGGTTGGTCTGGGTAAAAACAATTTCTGCGTTTACACTAGCGTTTTCTGTTCCTGTGAAGTTCTAGCCCTGATAGAAGTGGAAATCCTTTTTCTAAACGCTGTTAGGGGTTTTGCCCCCCTAACAGCGTTGAAAAAGATTGTAACGGATAGCAGGGAAATAGCTCCTCCCTTTGATACTTCTGCTCGGTACCGTGTGGACTCTGGAGATAAAAACTACAGTTTTGGCAATTCCTTGAATCCCATGTTAAAAAGGGTAAAAGCTTGAATGTCGACACTTTCTTGAATACTTGCCGCAACAGATTTACCAGCTCCGTGTCCTGCATTGATATCTATTCGTATTAGTGTTGGGTTGCTTCCGGCTTGTTTTTCTTGCAGTTCAGAGGCAAATTTAAAGCTGTGTGCTGGAACAACTCTGTCGTCGTGATCTCCTGTAGTGACCATAGTAGCAGGGTATTTTACACCCGATTTTACGTTGTGTACAGGCGAATATCCTTTGATGTATTCGAACATTTCTTTGCTGTCTTGTGATGTTCCGTAATCGTACGCCCAACCTGCACCTGCGGTAAAGGTATGATAACGCAACATGTCCATAACGCCTACTGCAGGCAAGGCAACTTTCATTAAATCGGGTCTTTGTGTCATGGTGGCACCTACCAACAATCCACCGTTGGATCCGCCACGAATGGCAAGAAAATCGGACGAAGTATATTTTTGGGCAATCAAGTATTCGGCTGCGGCGATAAAATCATCAAAAACATTTTGCTTGTGCGTTTTGATTCCTGCATCGTGCCATTTTTTTCCATATTCTCCACCTCCACGTAAATTGGCAACGGCATAAACACCTCCGTTTTCTAGCCAAACGGCATTGGCAACACTAAAAGCAGGCGTCATACTAGCATTAAATCCGCCGTATCCATACAATATCGTTGGGTTTTTGGCGTTTAGGTTCAGCCCTTTTCTGTAGGTAATAATCATAGGGATTTTTGTTCCATCTTTGGAGGTATAAAATACTTGTTTCGACTCGTATTGTTCGCTTTTGAAATCTACTTTTGGCTTTTGATAGACGGCAGATTTTCCGGATTTTGGCTCGAAAGAAAAAATAGTTCCTGGCGTAGTGTAATTGGTAAACGAATAATAAAGCGTTTGTTGTTTTTTCTTTCCACCAAAACCACCAGCTGTTCCTAGATCGGGCAATTGAATGTCACGAATTAGTTTTCCTGAATAATCGTATTGTTTGACTACCGAAATAGCGTCTTTCATATAATTGGCAAAGAAATAACCGCCACCTGTTGTTGGAGACAAAACATTTTCGGTTTCGGGGATAAAATCTTTCCAGTTTTCTGGTTTCGGGTTGTTTACATCTACAGAAACAATGCGTTTGTTGGGTGCGTTTAGGTCTGTTTCTATAAATAGTTTTCCACCTTCGTTCTCGATAACACTGTTATCGCTGTTAAAATTGTCAACAATAGTAACAATAGGACTGTTTGATTTTGTTAGATCCTGAATGTACAATTCGTTGCCATAAGTAGATGTCGATGCCGTGATTACCAAATAATGCCCGTCTTCGGTCACGCTACCGCCTACATAACGCCGTTTTTGGTCTAAGCCAAAGATAATCTGATCCTGCTTTTGAGGCGTTCCCAGTTTATGAAAATACAATTTGTGTTGATCGGTCTTGGCAGATAGTTCGCTTCCCTTGGGTTTGTCGTAACTAGAGTAATAAAAACCTTCGTTACCGCACCAAGAAATACCACTAAATTTGATGTCGACCAAAGTGTCTTCGAGTATTTTTTGGGTAGCAACGTCTAGAATTATTACTTTTCTCCAGTCGCTACCACCTTCAGAAATAGCATAGCCCACTTTTGATCCGTCTGTAGAAAAATCGACTCCGCCCAAAGAGGAAGTTCCGTCTTTTGAGAAAGTATTCGGGTCTAAAAAGACGGTTTCGAGACCTTTGCCATCTTTTTTATACAATACCGATTGGTTTTGTAAACCATTATTTTTATAGTAATACGTGTTGTTTCCTTCTTTGAAAGGGGCACCTATTTTTTCGTAATTCCACAATTTTTCTAGTCTCGCTTTTAGCGTATTTCTAAAAGGTATTTGGGATAAATAATCGTAGGTTAGTGCGTTCTGAGCTTTTACCCAAGCCCCTGTTTCGGCAGATTTATCATCTTCGAGCCAACGATAAGGATCGCTAACTTTTGAATCAAAATATACATCTACCGTTTCTCCTTTGTGGGTTTGTGGGTATTTTATTGAGTTGCTCTTTTGGTCTTGACCAAAGGAAGCTAGTGTAGAAGATACAGCCATTAGAAATGCCATTTTTTTCATTAGAATCTATTTAAGGTTGTAACAAAAATAGAAAAAGATTACTAGTTCACACAATCGAAAGTCCTAAAATACATGTAAACGTAAAGAAACCCTGTTCTTGGTTTAGGAATTGAACTTGTAGAGCTAAAGGTAGCAGTCTGTTTGAAAAAAAGTTCAGGGTGTTTTTTATTTCTGCACCAAAGCTTGATTTTCAAATTGGATTCCGTCCCAGCCATAAATCATAAAATTACGAATGTTTTGGTGATTTGTCCCTTCTGGAACTCCTAGAACGTCTTCGAAATAATAGGCTCCAAAACAAGCCAATGTCTCCGATTGCGTCAAATTTTGCAATTTTGCGAAAGCAAACAATTTACAAGAGCCCGAATTTTCTCCTACGGCATTCCTTTCTGTTCCGTTTTGAAACGCAGTTGGGCAAAAGGTGTAATATGTTTCGATAACTGCAATTGTTTCTGCAAAGGCAATTGTTTTTGGGGCTTGCTTTATTTTTTCTAAAAAGGAAAGTATAGTCATCATTTTTTATTCTTCGTCTTTTGTAAATTTACTTTTTTTGGCTTCTTTAACGATTGTTTTTCCAGCAACTACAACCACAATTTCACCTCTTGGAGCAGTCTTTTCAAAATGGTTTAGAACTTCTCTTGCTGTTCCTCTAACATTTTCTTCGTGTAGTTTTGATAATTCTCTAGAA
>JAYVGE010000165.1:0-10513 GCA_043772515.1 Flavobacterium sp.
ATCATTTACCTTATATTTTGGTGTACCGTAAGCTAACTTTCGGATTGGATTTGTAGCAGCTTCGGCAACGCGTTTTACCTCAGCATCCTCTTCGTTATATACCAAAATCCCACCATTGGTAATTTTGGCTATAAAAGTTTCAAATTGTTCGACATAATTTTCGTATGTCGGAAAAACATTGATATGATCCCAAGCTATACCCGAAATCAAAGCAATATTGGGTTGATACAGATGAAATTTTGGTCTTCTGTCTATTGGCGAAGATAAATATTCATCGCCTTCGAGAACCATAAAATCATTTTCTTCTGTAAGATGCACCATGGTATCAAAACCTTCCAATTGTGCACCAACCATATAATCTACCTCGATATTATGGTAATGTATTACGTGTAAAATCATCGATGTTATCGTTGTTTTTCCGTGAGAACCACCAATAACGACGCGCGTTTTATTTTTGGACTGCTCGTACAAAAATTCGGGATACGAATAAATTTTTAGTCCTAATTCTTGTGCTTTCAATAGTTCTGGATTATCGGACTTGGCATGCATTCCTAAAATAACGGCTTCGATCTCGGGAGTGATTTTTTCGGGAAACCAGCCTAATGCAACTGGCAGAATTCCTTTTTTATCCAATCGTGATTTTGATGGTTCAAAAATAGCATCGTCGCTTCCTGTCACTTGGTATCCTTTGTTGTGCAATGCTAGAGCGAGGTTGTGCATTGCGCTTCCGCCAATAGCTATAAAATGTGTTCTCATTAATTATTTATTCGTTTGTCTCTTTATCGTTTAATCAAAAAACGGTTTATCGATTGGTTTTTTTCTTGTATTCTTCTAGAACTAGTTTTGCTTTTTCTGGCTCATTCATTTTGCTTTTGTACAAACTAGCCAATACCTGATAGCATGTTTTTGAACCTCCTACAATAATAGCTCTTTTATATTGTAGTTCTGCCTCTTTATACCTTTTAAAATACTCGTCTATATGCCCTTTTGACAGATGACCATCAACAGGTGAGAATTCTCTTAATTCTTCTGAATATTGTAAGGCTTTAGATTCGCTTCCGCCAACAATTCCTGGCAATTGCAAATTCAGTTCTATCAATGCCCAGCGTGCTTCTATATGTTTTGAGTTGAGTTTTATTGCTTTTTCAAAGGAACCTCTCACTTCGGTTATCATACCGAGTGCCTTAATTTTGTTAGACTCTTTGGCTTTCATCCCTAAAGCACCACCGTATTTATAACAATAATTGGCTTCTTTGGGTCTTAATGCCTTTAGTTTTTTATAATACCCAATAGCCTTATCCCAAGATTTACTATTGCCAGCAATATCTCCTAAATATTCAATGGTTTTTACATCTGATGGGTTCGTTTTTAGAAACGATTCGAAAACGGGTATTGCTTGATCCAACTTTCCTTCTTTAAAAAGCATTTCGCCTTTTTCAAAATTGCTTTGTGCCAAAATCAGGAAGGGAAACAATAAAAAAGAGAATTGTAGTTTTTTCATATTTATATACTATTATTTTTTTATGGAATATAGAACTCGTATATTTTTATTAGTGTTTATCTCATCGATTACTATTTTATTTTGGTACTCGATGATTTTCAATTGCGACCAATTTCGGATCATGCACGTTTCATAAATAGCTACAATTTACTTTTTAGAGTCCTGATAAATCTCCGCAGATATTATCATCCTTCTCTACTCTAGTACCCATTAAAAATCATGCCAATTTCATACACCAAAAATAAGTATTTTTTACAATTGCAATCTATCCTTTCAAAAAAATTAACAATAAAAACCGTCTCTTTTCGCTTTTTAGAACGTTAGGAGACGGTTTATTATTAAAAAAGAGACTATTTAGTGGAACAAAAATAATTACTTAACAATCGTCATTTCGTCTACAATGTGTTTGGCTCCAGCATATTTATCGATAATCCAAAGGACATAGCGAACATCTACGTTGATAGTTCTTTGCAGTTTTTTATCAAAAATAACATCCCCAGCCATTGCTTCGATATTTCCATCAAATGCAAGTCCGATCAGTTCTCCTTTACCGTTAAGCACTGGTGAACCCGAATTTCCGCCTGTAATATCATTGTCAGTCAAGAAATTTACAGGCATGTACCCCTCTTTGTCTGCGTACTGACCGAAATCTTTTGACTTATTTAGTTCTAATAATCGGGCTGGCAAATCAAATTCTTGATCTCCTGCTTTGTATTTTTTGACCATACCCGCCATCGTAGTATAGTTATTCGTTTTGGCATCGTTACGTTTGTCTGCTGGTAGTGCACGCACTTTTCCGTAAGTCAATCTCAAGGTTGAGTTGGCATCTGGATATTGAATGGCATTCATTTTAGACACACGTAAACCCGCAACCATTGCTCGGTAAGCTTTGGCAAAATCATTGTCTATTTGTAGTTGTTCTTCCGATTTTGCTCTTGCTTTTGTCATCAAATCATTTGAAACCAAATACAAAGGATCATTTGTAATGCTCTCTGGTTTAGGATCTTTGACAAAAGCCTCAACCGTTTCTTTGGATGTAAAAATACTTTTGCTCACAGCATCATTCACATAAGTGGTAAAATCGCCTTTGTTGCCTTCCTTCATTTTTGCAATCGTTGTCGCAAGACCGTATTCTGAAGCTTTTGAAGCATATAAATTTAATTGAGCAACATAAACATCTTTTTCTAAAGGGGCATAAAACTCTCCATAAATAGTCTCAATCAAAGCATTTAATTTAGGAAGCATATCTGCTCTTTTTGACTCATTTTCTTTGTAGTAAGCCATCAATTCATTTCCTAAAGTAGCGGGTCCTGCTCCGTAAGCTGCTGTACGAATTAATTGAATCAGGTAATTATCATGACGCGATTTAAGGTTGTTTTTGGTATAATAATTATTGATAGTCGCAATAACATTTCCGTATTCTTGCTTGTTTTCTGGTTTATTAGCCCAAGCATCAAATTTTGATTCCTGTGCTGTTTTTGTTTTTGCCGTCCCCGCTTTGGTCAAAGCATCGATCATGCCTTGGCGATTTTTCCAGTAATTGGCAGTCGAAGCATATTTCGAAGCATATTGCAATCGAACGGTAGCGTCTTTATCCATATATACCTTCATTCTATCCATTCCTGTTTTGGCACCTTCTACCCAAGCAGGATAAGCAAACTTTACATTTTGCTCAATTCCGCTTGCTGGCATCCAACGGTTTGTTCTTCCTGGATAACCCAAAATCATTGCAAAATCGTTCTCTTTAACTCCTTTTAAACTAACTGGTAGATAGTGTTTGGGCTTTAAAGCCACATTGTCTTTTGAATATTCTGCTGGATTTCCGTCTTTGTCTGCGTATACTCTAAACATAGAGAAATCTCCGGTATGACGAGGCCATTCCCAATTGTCGGTATCTCCACCAAACTTCCCTACGCTTTCTGGAGGAGTTCCTACCAAACGAACGTCTTTGTAATCTTGATAAACGAAGTAATAGTATTCGTTTCCTTGAAAGAAAGGACGAACCGAAACGGTGTATTTTCCGCCTTTATTATTCTCTTTTTCTATCAAAGCCATTTCTTGCTGAATCGCTTTATTTCTTTCTGCTTCGGTCATTTTATCATTTACTTTTGATAAAATTCTTTTCGAAACATCGTCCATGCGAACAAAGAAACGCACATAAAGTGACTTTGGTTTCATTTCGGAAGCTCGGTCTTTGGCCCAGAAACCGTTTTTTAAATAATTTTGCTCTTCGCTAGAAAGTTCTGCAATGGCATCATAACCACAGTGATGATTGGTGAGTACCAACCCTTCTTTGGAAACCATTTCGGCCGTACAACCTCCGTTGAACTGAACGATTGCATCTTTCAAACTGTGGTGATTGATGCTGTAAATTTCTTCGGCTGTGAGTTGTAAACCCATTTTCTCCATATCTCTATGGTTCAATCTTTCGATAAACATCAGAAACC
The DNA here is from genome assembly GCA_043772515.1 of Flavobacterium sp. GTDB lineage: Bacteria > Bacteroidota > Bacteroidia > Flavobacteriales > Flavobacteriaceae > Flavobacterium. The sequence continues at coordinate 3,949 of JAYVGE010000165.1, forward strand.
ACATTCCTTCATCGGCTCTCACAGGAAAAGCCATTAGACACATGGTTAAGAATAATACAATTTTTTTCATCTTTTTGAATATATTTTAGTAATGCGAATATAAATCATTTTCATAATTTAATTAGCAATTTGCTTCTAAAAACAAAACCACATGATCGTTTATTAACTTATTTTTAAGAATTCTACAAGATGCTAAGAAATAAAGAGGTACTACAGAGAATGTTCTAAAACATCAAAAATAAAATTTAAATAAAATTTAAATAAATTTCATTTAATACCAATCTTTCAGAGCAATCCCAAGCTATTATTGAATGAAATTCGATGCCGATTCCTCGAATTTTCACAAATTAATCAGTTGCTTTTCTCCATACAAAGGTTTTGAAATAAAACGTACAATTACGTCACTATGTTTCTATTTTCATAGGAGTTCCATGAACTTCGCCAAATCTTGTACACTATATTTCAAAACCTTTATACCAAACCCAATTATAACATAGTCTAACTTATTTATCCTCACACCCCCAGCCCCTCCTTTGGAGAGAGGAGATTCGGTTATATTATAATTGGGTTTAGTATTACTTAAATTTAAAAAATATATTGTTTGTCATTTCTACACAAAATCCACAAAAAAAGGTGCTCTATTACTAGAGCACCTTTGGGTATGAAAATTTGATTTCTTAATCATTCAACATTTTCCATAATTTATCTTTTAATTCTGTCAATCCTTGTTGAGCAACAGAAGAAATAAACATATAAGGAATGTCTTTGAAAGCAACATCAAGTTCTGTTTTTAATTCGGCCTTTAACTCATCATCCAACATATCACATTTTGAAATCACCAACAAACGTTCTTTGTCTAGCATTTCTGGATTGTATTTTGTGAGCTCATTTACCAAAATATCATATTCTGCTTTAATATCTGGCGTATCAACAGGAACAAGAAATAATAAGGTAGAATTACGCTCTATGTGTCGCAAGAAATAATGCCCAAGCCCTTTTCCCTCGGCTGCACCTTCGATAATTCCAGGAATATCGGCAATTACAAAAGATTGAAAATCACGATACGCTACAATTCCTAAGTTGGGTTTAAGTGTTGTAAAAGGATAATCGGCAATTTTTGGTTTTGCAGAAGTTAGAACAGACAATAAAGTTGATTTTCCTGCATTAGGAAAACCTACTAAACCAACATCGGCTAATACTTTCAATTCTAAAATCACATCCATCTCAACACCAGGCAAACCGGGTTGCGAATATCTTGGTGTTTGATTGGTTGAACTTCTAAAGTGCCAGTTTCCTAAGCCTCCTTTTCCGCCTCTAGAAAGTACTTGCTTCTCTCCGTCTTCGGTAATTTCGAACAATATTTCGCCCGTTTCTTTATCTTTTACAACTGTTCCTAGTGGCACTTCAATGTATTTATCATCTCCATCTGCACCTGTACTTCTATCACCACTACCATCACCTCCGTTACCCGCTTTGATATGACGCGCAAATTTAAGATGGAACAACGTCCAAAGTCCTTTGTTTCCTACAAGATAGACGTGACCTCCACGACCACCATCCCCTCCGTCAGGTCCCCCTTTTTCAATAAATTTTTCTCTATGCAAATGCGTAGATCCTTTTCCGCCTTTTCCTGAAGAAACGTAAATTTTTACGTAATCTACAAAGTTACCTTCTGTCATCTTTTTAGATTTTAGATTTCTAGAAATTAGAATAAAGAAATTAGAATAAAGAAATTAGATTTTAGCTTACAGCTTATAGCTTTGGATTATAGATTTCAATAAAAACTATCTAGTTTAAAATGTATCTAATACCTCAATCTAATTTTCTGTTACCTACTTACCTGACTTCTGTCATCTGAAATCTGAAATCTGACTTCTGCTATCTATTTTTGTTTTTGTTTTACTTAAATAATGCTTTAACCATTACTTTGTCAATCTTTACGCCATCCATATCGATGACCTCTAATTCAAATTTTTGCCAAATTAATTTCTCTCCCTGTTTTGGAATATGAGAAAGCTCGGTCATTATTAAACCACTTACGGTGGTTACCTCATAATCATTAGTCAGTTCGTCTAACTCAAAATATATTAAGAAATCGTGTAAGGAATAATGCCCATCGACCAACCATGTTCCGTCTTCTCTCTCTACGAGTTGAAATTCTTCTTTGTAAAAATCGGAAGCATCTCCGACCAATGCTTCAAGGATGTCGTTTAAGGTAATTATTCCTTGAAAAACACCGTATTCATCGGAAACAAATGCATAATGAATTCCCGTTTTCTTAAAATTCTCTAACGCTTTGTAGGCGGTAGTTTGCTCCATCATAAAAGGGGCTTCGGTCATTATATCTTCTAGATTGAAGTTGTCATTTTCGAAATGGGCGAAAATATTTTTTAGGTTGACTACTCCAACAATATCATCATAATTCTCCTTATAAACTGGATAAATAGAGTGTAGCTCTTTTAGCATCAAGTTTTTGACTTGATTTTTATCCGAACTCAATGGCAACAACACGACTGCTTTTCTGTGCGTCATCAAGGAGTTTACTTTTCGGTCTCCTATATGAAAAACACGCTCTACAATATCTTGTTCTATCTCTTGTACTTCGCCACCTTCTGTCCCTTCTTTGATAATGGCTTTTATTTCTTCCTCAGTTACTTTACCATCTGCGGTAGGGCGTATCTGTAAAACATTTAATAAAAACTCGGTAGAATGAGTCAACAACCAAATAAATGGAGCTGTAACAATCGACACAATCTTCATTGGCATTGCCACCGCTTTTGCAATAGCTTCGGGATGATTTAAACCAATTCTTTTGGGCAACAATTCGCCCAGAACCAACGAAAAGAAAGTTAATACTACCACTACAATTCCTACCGCTACAGAATGCGAATAAGGTTTTAAAAATTCGAATGTACCAACAAAATTCTCAACATCTACCGTAATTTTATCTCCACTAAAAATACCTGTAAGTATCCCGATAAGGGTTATTCCGATTTGAACGGTCGACAAAAACTTGTTGGGAGAATTGGACAAATCTAATGCAACCTGAGCATTTCTGTTTCCTTTTTTGGCGGCACTCTCTAGCCTGTTCTTTCTTGCAGAAATCAATGAGATTTCCGACATCGAGAAAACTCCATTTAAGAGTATCAAAAAGAATATTATTAGTATTTCCATTTTTTAATTTAAAGCGTAAAGTTTAAGGCTTAAAGTTTATATATATATTTTGATCAGACCTTAAACCTTAAACTTCAAACAAATTCGAACTACAAATTATCAATAACTTTCGTTAGTCTTTCTGTAATATCTTCTATAGATCCTATTCCGTTTACAGCGTAAAACTTATTTTGCTCCTTGTAATATCCCATTAACGGAGCTGTTTTTTCGTTGTATTCTTGGTAACGGTTTCTAATTTTTTCTTCGTCTTGATCGTCTATTCTACCACTAGTCTTACCTCTTTCTAGCAATCTAGCAACAAGAATATTATCATCGGCTTCTAGTGCAATTGTAGCGGCTACTTTGGAATTGATTGTAGTTAAAAAAGCATCCAAATCTTCTGCTTGCGAGATTGTTCTAGGATATCCGTCGAACAAAATCCCGTTGGTTTTTGGGTGTTTATTTACCTCATCAATAAGCATTTTGGTTGTTAATTCATCTGGAACCAAATCTCCAGCATCCATAAAAACTCTAGCTTGTTTACCTAACTCGGTATCATTTTTCAAATTAAAACGAAAAACATCTCCTGTAGAAATGTGCGTCAATTTGTATTTTTCTTTCAGAAACTCGGCTTGAGTTCCTTTTCCTGCCCCTGGTTTCCCAAATAAAACAATGTTAATCATAATGTGTGTTGCGTAGTTACTCTTTTAGTTGATATATCTCGGGTAAGTTCCTGCCTAAACCATTATAGTCCAAACCATAACCTACAATAAATTTATTAGGTATTCTAATGCCTACATAATCAATCTTGATGTCTTTTTTGTAAGCTTCTGGCTTAAAGAAAAGTGTTGCTATTTTAAAATGCTTCACATTTTGTCTTTTGAACAACTCTTTTAGCTCTTCCAAGGTATTACCAGTATCTACAATATCTTCGATAACAACGACACTACGACCTGTCAAGTCTTGGTTTACACCAATTAACTGTCTTACGTTTTCGGAAGAAGTAGTCCCTTCATACGAAGCCATTTTTACAAAAGACACTTCACAGTTGCCTTTATAACTTTTCAAAAAATCAGAAACTACCATAAAAGCTCCATTCAAAACCCCAATAAAAACAGGAGTTTCATCACCAAAATCGGCTTCTACTTGCGCTACCATTTTGGCAACAGCAAAATCTATTTCTTTGGCAGAAATAAACGGAACAAATTGTTTATCGTGGAGTTGTATCAATTTTTTATGTTTTAGAATATTCTGCAAATATAGGGATTTGTAAATTGTTAATTATTAATTATTGATTCTTAATTGCTCGTTGCTTTTTGCTTCGTACTTTTATGCCAAAATTTAGAAAAAAATGCTTTCGCAATTACAACAAAAATTACGGACAGTAACGGGCTACAGAATAAGCAGAGAAAAACAGGCTAATGAAATAATAGCCCATCAAGATCTATTTCTGGAATTACTGCAATTGTGTTTTTTTATTTCAGACAAGGAATCGTACAAAGCGTGTTGGATTTTGGAACTGGTCTGCTACGAAAAACTAGAATATTTGCAACCGCATTTGGCTTTTTTTTGTTTAAATATTGATAAATTGAAGAACGAAAGCGCTATTCGTCCCATTGCAAAGATTTGTCACCTTTTGATAACTTTTCATTTTAAGAAAAAGGGAATTCAGCTTTCAGAAAATCAATTGCAAAAGATTACCGAAACTTGTTTTGATTGGTTAATTAAGGAAACCAAAGTAGCCTCAAAAGTATATGCAATGCGCACCTTATATATTCTTGGCAAACATTTTGACTGGGTTTGTCCCGAGCTTCAATTTATTTTAACCAAAGAATACCCAAACCATACACCCGCCTACAAAGCGGTGGCCAGAGAAGTTTTGAAGAAAATAAAATAGCATTTCCCTATTCGACCTATATAAAGTATCTTTGCCTATTACAAACAACAACACAATGAATTATTTTTCTTCTGATTTTAAATTAGGAATTCTCGGTGGCGGACAACTAGGCAAAATGCTTTTGTTTGACACCCGAAAATTCGACATACAAACCTATGTGCTAGACCCAAGTAACGAAGCACCTTGTAAGATTGCCTGCGACAAATTCTTTTTGGGCGATTTAATGGATTTTGAAACTGTTTATGACTTTGGTAAACAAGTCGACGTGCTGACTTTTGAAATAGAACTGGTCAATCTAGAAGCTTTAGAGAAATTGGAAAGGGAAGGTATTAAAGTATACCCTTCGCCAAAAACCTTGAAATTGATTCAGAACAAAGGGATCCAGAAAGAATTCTACATACAAAATAATATTCCGACAGCTCCTTTTAAAAAATTTCAAGATTTGGATGATTTAGATATTGATATTTTTACGAATGTATTAAAACTACCATTCGTTTGGAAGTGTACCGAATTTGGCTACGATGGGAATGGTGTAAAAATAATTAGAACCATAGCCGATTTAGACAATTTACCCAATGTAGAATGCATTGCAGAAACGATGGTTCCTTTCAAAAATGAATTGGCAGTTATTGTTTGTCGCAATCCATCGGGCGAAATAAAAACCTATCCTGTGGTCGAAATGGAGTTTCATCCCGAAGCCAACCAAGTCGAATACGTCATTTGCCCTGCCAGAATTGACGAAAAAATAGCCGAAAAAGCAAGAGCCATTGCCTTGACTGTTTCAGAAAAATTCAATCATGTTGGGCTTTTGGCTGTCGAAATGTTCCAAACTCACGAAGATGAAATCTTGGTAAACGAAGTGGCTCCACGTCCGCACAACTCAGGTCATTATTCTATAGAAGCTAGTTATACTTCGCAATTCGAGAATCATTTGCGCGCCATTCTGGATTTGCCTTTGGGGAATACCGACAGTAAAGTAGCTGGAATCATGGTTAATCTCTCTGGCGAGGAAGGCTTTTCTGGAGATGTAATTTACAAAAACATAGAAAAAATATTGGGTTGGAATGGTGTTACACCACACATTTACGGAAAAAGACAAACCCGTCCTTTTAGAAAAATGGGACATGTTACGATTGTCAACCAAAACATTGACGAAGCTAGAAGAATTGCCGAGGAAGTGAAGAATACGATACGAGTGATCAGTGCTCAGTAATTGGTGGTTCGATTTCAAGTTTACAATAGTGGAATGTTAGCAAAAAAAAACAAGTAAATCTTACAAAAACAAAAGCCATTCAAGAAGAATTTGGAATTAAAAATATATGGAAAATGCTTCCAGAACCGCAATAAAACAAAAAAATAATGAGCAAAGTAGCCGTAATAATGGGAAGCGTATCAGACATGCCCGTGATGCAAGAAGCCATAGATATCCTAAAAGAATTCGACATTGCCGTAGAAGTCGATATTGTATCGGCTCATAGAACACCAGAAAAGTTATTCGATTTTAGCAAAAATGCG
>JAYVGE010000166.1:0-10479 GCA_043772515.1 Flavobacterium sp.
AACGTTTTTAAATGGCTAAAACAATATGGATATCCAACACCAGAAGAAAGTAAAATCAAGATTGATATTATGTATGTAACCATATTGTTTGAGCGTAAAAAAAGGTCTCAAGGAGAAAAAATAGAAGTAATTAGTTATACTCCGGATGCACCAAAAGATAAATTAGGAGCTGTACTTATGCCTATTGAAGATGATAGATGGGTACTTACATTAATTGGGATGAGAGGAGCCGTACCACCTCAAAATGATGAAGAATTATTAAAATTCTTGAAAGAACTCCCCATTTCAGAATTATATGATACTATATCAGATGCAACGCGACTTACAGATTTTGTAGTATATAAATACCCTAATAGTGTGAGAAGACATTATGAGAAATTAAATAAATTTCCAGGATCTTATTTAGTTTTAGGGGATGCAGTTTCAAGTTTTAACCCTATGTATGCACAAGGAATGGCTTCATCTATATGTCAAGCCAAAATTTTAGACGAAGTATTGAAAAGTACTCCTTCAAATGAGGAAGTCTTTAAGCCTTATATAAACAAAGTAAATAAAGTAATAGAATATTTTTGGACTTCGGGTGCTTATGAAGATTTTAAATATCCTGAAACAGAAGGAGAAAAACCTGTTGGACTCAAAATGATTAATGGGTATATGAAAGCTTTGCAAAAAGCAGCTAATAAAGACACAGAATTATTTAAAGAAATATTAGAAGTAGCAGGATTTCTAAAATCAGGAAAAAAGCTATTGAGACCCAAAATTTTGTGGAAAGTATTCAAAACAAACTTATAATTAAAATAAAAAATAAGAATATGAAAAATAAAATCATAGAACAAATTAGAGAAAACTTAATTGAGATTATTCCAGAACTAGAAGGAAAAACGATATCAAATGATGAAAAATTATCAGATATAGGGGCAAATTCTATCGATAGAGCAGAATTAATCGCAATAACATTAGAACAATTAGAAAAAGAAATCCCTAGAGTAGAATTAGCAGGAGCTCAAACCATAAATGAATTAGCAGTATTGATTGCTGAAAAATAAAAAACAGATACGCTTATATGAATCCAGATCAAATACATAAAGCTTGTGTAACAGGAATGGGAGTAGTTACGCCTATAGGAATAGGAATTCCAGCCTTTACAGAGGCATTAAAAAACGGAAAATCTAATTTTGCTATAAAAAACTACACTATAGAAGATAAAACTTTTAAATACGTATATGGAAGAGTAGAAAATTTTGATCTCAAAAAAAATATATTAGATAGCGATTTTGAGGAGCATTGGAAACTAAAAATAAAACGTTTACGAGATATCTCATTAAGTACTGCTTATGGAACGTTCTGTGCTGTAGAGGCTTGGCATCATGCCAAGCTTCCTGCAACGATAGATAAAAGTAAGATAGCTATAGTCGTAGCAGGTAGTAATACGCAACAGCAGTATTCTCAAGAGATTAGAGATACTTACAAAAACAAAATGCAATTCATGAAACCCTCATATGGATTCAATTTTTTGGATAGTGATATGATAGGTGTAGCTTCGGAATTATTCGAGATTACAGGAGAAGGATTTACTGTTGGGGCTGCCAGTGCTAGTGGAAATATGGGAATCATTCAAGCTTGTAGACTTATAGAAGCTAAAGAGTATGATGTCGTTATGGTAATTGCACCTATGATGGATTTATCGGTATTCGAATATCAAGGATTTTCTGCTTTGGGAGCGATGCAGCCAGTAGCAGCAGAAACAGAGGGAATTCCGCTATATAAACCTTTTGATATAGATCATGCAGGATTTATATACGGACAAAATGCAGGAGCAATTATTTTAGAATCAAAAGAACACGCACAACAAAGAAAAGCAAAAGTATTTGGAACTATATCTGGCTATGGAGTTACATTGGATGCCAATAGAAACCCAAATCCTTCAGTAGAAGGAGAACAAAAAGCTATAGCTAAAGCAATACAGAAAGCAGGTATTTTGTCAGAACAAATTGATTATATTAATGCACATGGTACAGGATCAAAACTAGGAGATCATACAGAGCTTGAAGCTTTGATCAATTCGGAACTCAAAAACAAACCTATAAACAGTACAAAATCATTAATCGGTCATGGCATCACAGCAGCAGGAATAGTCGAAGCAATTGCGAGCTTGATACAAATGAATGAAAATTTTATGCACGAAAACCTTAATTTAAAAATACCAATAGAATACCCCATGGACTGGATACAAAGCTATAGAGATGTCCAATCAATACAGTATACATTAAGTAATAGTTTTGGTTTTGGAGGTGTCAATACAGCAATCATTCTAGAAGCGTAATCAATATAAAATAAGATAAAATTATGAGAGCAGGAATAGAAGCTATAAATATATATTGTGGATCAGCAGCGATAGACGTTGTTGAATTAGCAAAACATCGACAATTAAACATGGAGCGATTTGAAAATTTGTTAATGAAAGAGAAAACAGTACCAATGCCCTATGAAGACCCGATTTCTAACGGAGTTAATGCAGCAAAACCAATATTGGATGCCTTGACAGAAGAAGAAATAGATAGCATAGACATGTTAATCACTTGTTCAGAATCAGGAATTGATTTTGGAAAGTCGATGAGTACCTATATGCATGATTATTTAAAACTTAGTAGAAATTGCAGATTGTTTGAACTCAAGAATGCCTGTTATTCAGGAACGGCAGGTTTTCAGATGGCTGTTAATTTTATCCTTTCAGGTACAGCTCCAGGTAGAAAGGTTTTAGTCATAGCTACAGATATTATGAGGATGAGTACCGTAGAAGGAGCTGCCATGGAAATGTCTTTTGTAGAGCCTTCTTCTGGATCAGGAGCTGTAGCTATGTTGATTAGTGATAAACCAAAGATATTTGAAATAGACAAAGGTGCTAGCGGTTATTACGGTTATGAGGTTATGGATACTTGTAGACCCGTTCCAGACAAAGAAGCGGGTGACTCAGATTTGTCTTTATTATCTTATCTAGATTGTTGCGAAAACAGCTTTAAAGAATATCAAAAAAGAGTCGATGATACAGATTATCAAGATAGTTTTCAATACTTAGTCTTTCATACTCCTTTTGGGGGAATGGTAAAAGGGGCACACCGAACCAATATGCGAAAATTTAAGAAGGCAAAACCAGATCAAATCGAAAAAGATTTTCAAGAGCGTGTAGCTCCTTCTTTAGAATATTGTCAGAGAGTTGGAAACATTATGGGGGCAACAACCTATTTGGCATTGGTAAGTATGATTGAAAAAGGAAACTTTGAAACCCCAAAACGAATTGGCGTATTTTCATATGGATCAGGATGCTGTTCCGAGTTTTTTAGTGGAGTGATACATCCTGAAAGTCAAGAATTAATTTTATCGTTAGCAATAGAGAAGCATTTAGATGAACGCGTGGTATTGTCTATGGAAGAATATGAAAGTACCTTTGTAGTCAATTCAGAAATCAAATTCGGAACTAGAGATTTCAAAATAGACACCTCGTTATATCCAAAACCCTTCAGTAAAGTAAAAGGAAAAAAGAAACTGATCTTCTCAGAAATTAAAAATTATCACAGAATTTATCAATGGGTATGATAGAGATCGATAACAGATACAGTACGATTCTAGTAAGGCAACAACGAGAGGTTATCCATATTCAGCTCAATAGACCCAAACAAAATAATAGTATTAATGCCGTAATGGTGAATGAACTTTTGGAGGTTTTCGAAAATGTCAAACAAAACACAAAAGTCAAAATAATTGTATTATCAGGAAATGAAAATCAATTCTGTACAGGAATGGATTTTGAAGCTGTAGCGAATCAGCAAAATGAAGCCTTAATGAATCAACGACCTGATCAATATTATAATGTATTGAAGGCTATTAACGAAAGTAATAAGGTTGTAATAGCAAAAGTAGAAGGAAAAGTAAATGCAGGAGGGATGGGATTGGTTGCCGCTAGTGATATAGTAATAGCAAATAAGCAGGCAACTTTTGGTTTATCTGAAGCTTTATTCGGATTGTTACCCGCTTGTGTAATGCCTTTTTTGATACAAAGAACAGGTCCGCAGAAAGCCAAATGGTTGACATTAATTACACATGGAATAACAGCTGAGCGTGCCTATGAAATAGGTTTAGTAGATGAAGTAACAGACGAAATAAATAATACAGTAAGGAAAAATATATTAAGACTTAGTCGTTTAGAAACCAATACAATTCATGAAATTAAATCCTACACAGCAAAACTTTGGATTATTAAGGACGAAACCAAAACAGTAGCTGTTAATAAATTGCAATCATTAATAGAATCAGAAGTCGTACAAAATAATATAAGAAACTTTGTAGAGAAAGGAGAGTATCCATGGGAGAAGTAGTAAGCATTACAGAAATTACCAAAGATATCGTACAAATTACGATGCAAGATAAAGTGTCAAAAAATACATTTTCTAAAGAACTAATAGAAGGATTAAAACATGCGTTTGCTATTATAAATCAAAATAAAGAGTATAAAGTAGTGATTATAACAGGCTACGATAGCTATTTTTCTTGCGGAGGGACTCAGGATGAATTGCAGCAAATATATAATGGAGAGTTGAAATTTACGGAATTAGATTTTTTTACAGCACCAATTGAATGCGAGATCCCAGTAATTGCTGCCATGCAAGGCCATGCTATTGGAGGAGGACTTGTTTTTGGATGTTATGCAGATTTTCAAATTTTAGGAAAAGAAAACATATATACCGCTAACTTTATGAAATATGGATTCACCCCAGGCATGGGAGCAACTTATTTGGTACCATTACGTTTTGGCTCATCTTTAGGTTGTGAAATGCTTTTTACAGCAGAAAGTTATAGGGGAGGAGAATTACAAGAACGAGGGGTATCTTTACACGTTGTTCCCAAAAAAGAAGTTATTACCGAGGCAATAGTATTAGCAAAGAAGTTGGCTGAGAAACCAAGACTTTCATTAGTGACACTAAAAAAGCACATGACATCAAAAATTAAGGCGAGTTTAAAAGATATATTTCAGCAAGAATTAGAAATGCATGAAATAACTTTTCAGCAATCACAAGTTAAAGAAAATATAAAAACTTTGTTCGGAAAGTAAACATTAGTAATCTTACACAAGATATGAAAAAGTACAAAGTTGTCTTTTTATTTTCTGGTCAAGGTAGTCAGTACCGTAATATGGGTAAAAATCTATTCATGAACCATTCAACTTTTAGATCAAGTATTGAAGAAAGTGATCTAATTTTTCAGAAATATTTGCATAGATCTCTTGTCAATGAATTATATTGTAATAAAGATTCAGATTTTGATGAGCTGCTAATCACTCATCCTGCGATCGTGGCAATAGAGATTGCTATGATAGAGGTAATGAAGTCTTATAATATTTTTCCAGATTATGTTTTTGGACAAAGTCTTGGTGAGTTTGCAGCTGGTGTTGCTAGTGGTGTTTGGTCTGCTTCAACAGCTATAAAAGCCTCTATAGAACAGTCTAAATCCTTGACAAGAAGTAATCTTCAAGGGGGTATGCTTACTGTTATAAACGCAGAGACGCATCATAAATCTAAAATATATCAGCAATATAATTTGTATCTAGCCATCGATAATTTTAAAGGAAGTTATACTGTCTCCGGGACAACAGCTAATTTGGATCAATATCAAAAAATATTAAAGAAAGAAGAGATAATGTATACACGAATTCCAGTAACCATTCCTTTTCATTCTCCTCTTATTAAGGAATGTCTGAATGATTTTTCTTGTTATATGCAACAAGGTGTTGATTTGACCCTACCCAAGATACCTTATGTGTCTAGTCTGACATCAGATTTCTTAACCAAAATTGATGCTGAGTATTATAATCAAGTTGTAAGTTGCTATTCTAGCCATAGCAAAACAATTAACTTTCTAGAACAACACAGTCCATGTTTCTATATTGATCTAGGACCATCTGGAACTAGTGCTACTTTTACTAAATATTCAATACTAAAAACATCTGAGTCATACATACATCCTATTTTATCTCCTTTTGGAAATGAGCTTAAACAGTTAGTAAAATTAAAAGATTTAATTTCTAATCACTCTGATTATGCTATATGAAGGCACAATAAAACTGGTAAGAGAAAAATCAATACATACAGCTGGATATACCATTATAAAGCAAGAATTAGTCGATTTGTATACCTATTTAAAAGTTTTGCATCTAGATGAGATAACATATTTAAATTCTCTAAAATACGATAGACGAAAATCTAGTTATTTGCTAGGTCGCATCAGCGCTAAGAGTGCATTAAATAAAATTATTCCAGCCAAGACAGCTCTAAATTCTTTTAAAGTAGGTTTTGGTGTTTTTCAATTCCCTATCATAGAGCAACTTCCTTGTTCTGGTTTTGAGGTATCTATTACGCACTGTGATGCTATTGGTATTTCCATGGCTTACCCAGAAGCTCATCCTATGGGGGTGGATATAGAAAAAATTAATCCAGAAAAAGTTGACTCTATGATTAATATGTTTACTCAAGAAGAAATAACTTTAACAAATTCGTGTCTCAATGATAAGGCTTCAGCTTATACATTGCTATGGACCGTAAAAGAAAGCTTGTCTAAAATCTTAAAGACAGGAATGATGATTGATTTTAAATATTTGGAATTAGATTCTCTTGATTATAAGAATGGATTATATATTGGGACCTTTAAGAATTTTATTCAATACAAATCATTTTCTATAGTTTTGAACTCTTATATCATCTCCATTACTTGTCCCAAACATACAAATATAGATTTAACTAATTTTACAAAACATCTAACGTATCTAAACTCGCTGTCTTGATGATTTATGTGCAACTTTTTGAAGTTACTAATGGTATTTTTAATAATCAATGTTATCTAGTTCATAATCTATATGAAGGTATTTTGATTGATCCAGCTTGGAATTATGAGCTTATCAATTCTTATATAGAAGAAAATGGAATTCTATTGAAGGGAGTATTGATTACTCATGGTCATCTAGATCATATAGACCTAGCAGGAGAGTTTTCTAAAAAAAAAAATGTTCCTATATGGAGCTCTGATGAAGATGCAATTAATTTTCGATTAACATATTCTAAATTGCAATTGGTTTATCACTTGCAAAACTTTAAAATAGGTACAATCGAAATAATTCCAATTTTTACTCCAGGGCATACTTCTGGTAGTATTTGTTATTTAATTGATAATCATGTATTTTCTGGGGATACTGTTTTTATTGAAGGTGTTGGAGTTTGTTCTAAAGACGGTGCCGCATCTTTGTATGATTCCATTCAATTCCTGAAAAAATATTTACCTATACATTCTCTTTTTTGGCCTGGTCATTCATATGGTGAAGCACCGGGAAAATCTATATCTTATTTAATGCTATACAATATTTATTTTCAGTTTAATTCGAAAAAATCTTTCATAGATTTTCGAACTCGAAAAAACCAGCCTAAATTATTGGAGTGGATTTTTAATACGAAAACGAATGATAGTTCCTCTTGATAATATTTCATAATATTACTTTTCATACAAAGGGATTTTTACAAGATTTAGATATGCAATATCATGTAAGTTTGTCATCTCGACGAAGTAGATATCTCTGTAAGTAGCTCGATGTTGGAATTTATGTACGCTCGCTGAGTCTTTGCGAGGAACGAAGCAATCTCATTTGCTATATCCGTTTCAATGATTTGTTGGGTTTGCTTTTGATGGTGAGTCTGCTTCGTGCCTCGCTATGACTTTGATTATGGATTTGTATTGTTTGCTCAGCGTGTGTAAGGAAGTCGTAACTTGTATGTGTGTTCGTTGAGTCTTTGCGAGGAACGAAGCAATCTCATTTGCTATATCCGTTTCAATGATTTGTTGGGTTTGCTTTTGATGGTGAGTCTGCTTCGTACCTCGCTATGACTTTGATTATGGATTTGTATTGTTTGCTCAGCGGTTCAGTGTAGTTGAAAGACTTTCAGAGAGATGATTTAGTCCTATTTTGGTTTGAAATATTGAACTGCTTCAGGACCTTTAAAATAAAAATAGAGTGCAATAGAAGCGAAGCCCAAAATTACAAAACATACCAAGATCAGGAGTAATAATAAAAGTACTTTTGAAATTATACTTTTTAATTTTCGCTCTTGGTAGTAGCCTTTGTAAAACCAAATCATGTTAAGTGGTACAATCAAAAAGGACAGCATTGAAATGGGAACTATAAGACTAATACTGCTTTTTACTAAATATAATATTGGATAAAGGGTAAATGTGGATACTATGATATAAGAGGATAGACCAATGGAATTCATTACGATATGTTCATAATAATTTTGACCCCATTTTCTAAAAGCAAGTTTGGTAAAAACAGCAAAAAACGGAATTAATAGCAACATTATAAAAGTGCTGTAAGTAGTATTGAATGAGATGTAATCATTCATAAAGGCTGAACTCTGCTTTTGAGCTATGAAATGCTCTTTCATAATAGCACTTAAGCCAATAACTTTGTATGATATAAATGCTGAAATACCACTTAATACAAATGCTAAGGAAATGGGTTTGTAATGGTTGACCCTGTCTCCCTCTACAAATTCTCTAGCCGTTTTTCCTGGTTTTTTCAATATGTTTTTTACCGAATAAAGAAACCCTTTATTGGTGTGTACTAGGGTATATTGTATTTCATCTCAAATATACTTTTTGTCTATTCTTTTGTATTTTTTTTGCCCGCAGTTACTACAAAAGTTTTCATTGATAGTTTGGTTGCAGTTTAAACAGTTGCCGTCCATTTTTTTTTAGATTGAAGGTTTATTGAGATTTACGTGTCATAATTTCTTTTTTTACGGCTCGGTAATTCATTTGCAAAATGAACATAAATGTGATGAAAAATAAAGGTAAAAAGGTAAAAATTCCAAAACCCTTTTTGACAGTGCTGTAAATTGTAATTCCTATTAACATTCCAATTATAATGCTATAGGAGTAAATGATTGTTTTTGCCTTTTGTTGTTCTGAAAGTAACTCTTGTTCGGTTAATTGTGTTAACTTTTGTGGTTTCATTTTTTGGTTTTATAAGTTTTCTATAATTAGAGCCAACACTTAAAGTAGAAATATAATAAATATTTTCTTATTTTCTTTAAAAAAAATAAAAATTCAATTTTTAAGTTGTTGTTTCAGGTTTCAAATATAGAATAATTTTCTTATGAATTGTAAGGTGATTATTTTTTTTAGAAGATTTTAATTGTTCCAAGATTTATACATGCTTTTTTCAATGTAATACCATTTAAACTTTGATTTTACTGGCAACATATTTCATCATTACCCTTTAGAGACCAAGGATTAATAACATATTTATTCCAGTAAAATTAAAGTTTAAATGGTATAAATAGTATAAATGCATTGAAGAATTAGCTTCAAAAAGTGTTATACACAAGCCCAATTACCTCTACTGAAAAACTAAATTTCTCTCTTAGCCCCGATGGGAGCAAGTATCCTTTTATGCCGGGGTTCGGCATAAAAGATACTGTGGACAGCGGGAGTGAAGTTGATGAAAAACCAAATACCTCTGCTCCTAAATAAAAAAAACTGCAAAGTGAACAACACCTTGCAGTCTTTTGAATTCCTGACGAATTGAATTTTATTCATGCGACAACTTAGTTTGATTCCTAAAAACAAGTTCGCCATCGAAGGCATCGAGTAAAATAATACTATCAGGTTTTATTCGACCGGCGAGGATTTCTTTGGAGAGTTGGTTGAGAACGTCTCTTTGAATGACACGTTTTACGGGTCTGGCACCAAATTGTGGGTCATAGCCTTTCTCGGATAGATAGGCGATGGCTTCGGGAGTGGCGTCCATGGTGATGCCTTGTAGGGCAAGCATTTTGGTTACGCTTTTGAGTTGTAATCCTACGATTTTAGCAATGTTTTTGACCGTAAGTGGCGTAAACATTACGATCTCGTCGATACGGTTGATGAATTCGGGGCGCACGGTTTGTTTCAATAATCCGAGTACTTCGATTTTGGCGAGTTCGGTGGCGGCTTCGACACTTCCTTTTAGATTTTCAAATTTATCCTGTATGATTTGGCTCCCCATGTTGGAAGTCATAATGATAATGGTGTTCTTAAAATCGGCCAAGCGTCCTTTGTTGTCCGTCAAACGTCCTTCGTCGAGTACCTGCAGCAAGATGTTGAAGGTGTCGGGGTGGGCTTTTTCTATTTCGTCTAGCAGTATCACAGAATATGGTTTTCTGCGAACGGCTTCGGTCAATTGACCACCTTCGTCATAGCCCACATATCCCGGAGGCGCACCCACCAATCTACTCACACTATGGCGTTCTTGGTACTCGCTCATATCGATTCGAGTCATAGCGTTTTCGTCGTCAAACAGGTATTCTGCCAAGGCTTTGGCCAACTCGGTTTTCCCCACTCCTGTAGATCCTAGGAAAAGGAAGGTGCCCACGGGTTTTTTCATATCCTGCAAACCCGCAC
>JAYVGE010000167.1:0-4180 GCA_043772515.1 Flavobacterium sp.
CACCCGAAGATATGATAGTTAAAAGCTATGAAGTTGAAGTAATTACATTAAGAGATTTCTTTTATGAGAATAATATTGGACATGTTGATATTATAAAAATTGATACAGAGGGACATGAATATAAATGTTTACAAGGGCTATTAGAAAATAATATTTTCGTAAATGTTGAAATTATTCAATTAGAGGTTCATCATGATGATATGTACATAAATAATAATGAGCAAGAGCAGATTATACCGTATCTTAATAGAAGTGGTTTTGAGTTGTTTAAAATAGTTAAACATGGCTTTGGTGATTTTGATGAGATGTTATTTAAAAAAAGGGAATAAATACTTGTAATTTCATGCTAAAACTTTCAGTTGTAATACCAGCTTACAATGAAGAAGGGTCAATTTCCGACACCATTGAAACTCTTTATAAAATTTTGATGAAGTATAAAATTAATCATGAAATTCTTGTCGTTAATGATAATTCAAAGGATAGAACACTTAGCATTCTTCATGAATTAGAACAACAAATTGAAACACTTGTATATTACACAAATGATGGCCCTAATGGCTTTGGTTATGCTATTCGGTATGGATTAGAAAAGTTTTCAGGTGATTGTGTAGCAATTATGATGGCAGATCTTTCTGATGATCCAATGGACCTTGTTCGATTTTATCATCGTATGATTGAGGATGATGTAGATTGTGTTTTTGGTTCTCGATTTATTAAAGGAGGAAAAATTATTGACTATCCTTTTCATAAACTCTTGATCAACAGAGTTGCAAACAGTATTATCAGAATATTTATTGGAACCAGGTACAATGATTCAACCAATGCCTTTAAGTTATACAAACGAAATGCAATAGAAGGGTTAAAACCATTTCTTTCACCGCACTTTAACCTTACAATTGAATTATCATTAAAAAGTATTGTGAGAGGCTATAGTTATGTTGTGGTTCCAAATTCTTGGCGTAATAGAAAAACAGGTGTTTCTAAACTGAGGATAAAAGAAATGGGAAGCCGTTACTTTTTTATACTTATGTATTGTTTTATCGAGAAGTTTTTTTCACGTGGAGATTTCAAGAAAAAAAGTTAATCAAGCACCTTCTAAATGTTTATGTTTCCAACTAGCGAAGTAATGTAAATGCATTTTCAAAAGTATTTTGGTCTATTGGTTGTCTTTTTGATATCCTTTTTTATTAGGTATGGATTGATTCAACAAACGCCAAACGCCAATAGTTGGATTGACTTATCGATTTACATTGATGGTGGACAACTTGTGTCAAACGGAATTAATCCCTACGATTTTTCAGATAATATTCATCTACGTGGCGCTCTGAGGATGGATACAATAGCATACAATGTCTATACTAGCGAAACGCAAGAAAGATGGAATTTTTATGCAAGTGGTAACTTGCCATTAAGCTTGTTGTTATTTGGAGCTATCGACCGAGTCGCAGAGGGCGATCCATATATTTATCGATTGATCTTTGCGCTCCTGGACAGTTTGTGTGTTGTCTTCATGACACTTTTTATTTTTGAGCTATGCCCATCTGTGCAGTTGAAGCAAAAGATCGTTTTGATTCTTGGGATCGGGATAATATCTCCGATTTTGTTGTATATGGGGGTGATTTACCCTGAGGATAAGGGAACGCAAATATTGCTCATGATCGGTGCAATTTATTTTTCTAAAAAACAGCATTTTTTTTATAGCGTTCTGTTCCTAGCTGCTTCGATAGTCTTTAAAGGAATTGGCGTTTTCATTGCACCTTTATGTCTTTATTATTTTATTGGTGAACCAAAGCATATTCACGGTTTTTATTCTTTCGTGAACGTTAGAAAATCTATTCTGTTCACACTTGCCATTTTCTTCATTGTAATTCAGTTTTATATACTTTACTATCCAGAAGTATTTGAAATGATGACGAAACGTCTGAGCCAAAATATTGATGGCTCTATGCCAGGTCATGCATCACAATTTAGATTTTTAGAATTAATATGCCCCGGTTTGTGGAGCAATGCAAAGTTATTTTTTACAATTGTGTTGGCGTTACTCGGTATTTATTTTTTAATAAAAAGAATGAATATTGCGGTTGCAACTGCAGTCGTTTTAATTTGGTTTTTAAATGTTTCCTTGCTGCAAGGAAGTTTAGACCGAGCAAATATTGGTTTAGTGTCTTCTATTCTTTTGTTAGGAATTTCCCAAATTAGAGGTACGCTTATTCTAGCCTTATATTATACCTTTGCGAGCATGATCTTGTTTGTATCCGGATATCTGAACGTGCAAAAACTTTCGGCCTTTGATTCCGAGTTACTTGATTCGGCTTTCTGTTTAGGATTTACCCTAATTTTTATTGGCATACTGCTCTTCAACATAAATCTGCCATCTATCATTTTGGTAAGACTAAAACGTATCACAAAGGGTTTTAATGCTAAAGTCATTGGTACTTTTTTAGTATTTGTGCTTACTTCTATTTCTTGGCCGGTTCATTCCCAAAATCTAGTTTACAACTCAAACCTAAATATTCGTACCGATCCCGGAGTTTTCGTTAAGCTGAGTGAGAACAATAGCAAGAAAGAATTGTTGATAAAATCGTTTTCATCGAGACAAACTCCTTCGGTATATTTTGCTGATGTTAAAGTAATGCCAGGAAAGACTTATACCTACTTAATAGGGGGCCACAGTAAATCTTCATGCAAAGTTTATCAATACGTTACGTCCAAGTCGGGAAATTTGCTTTGGCCTGGAGCTCCGTTAAAGGAAGGGATAACAAGTGGTGTATTTAATGTACCCCAAAATGTAGATGAAGTTACTTTAGGTCTCGCCTTCTTTTATCCAAAGAATAGCAATGAATATATCGTTATAAATGATATTGGACTTTTTTTAGGCGATGTGAATGAATGGCAAGGGGCTCCCAGACTTTGGCCTCCTGAAATCGCCCCAACACATTGGCTATATGAAGAGAATAATCCAAGATTAAATGCATTTACTTATTTTTGCCTAGTTGTGTGTAATTCTGTTTTAATTTTAATAATTTGGCTTGAATATAAGGGAAGGAGAAAGCATAATTTGAATACAAACTGAGAGGCCTCAAATCATACTTAGATAGTCAATTCTTTTATCCTGATTTACTTGGATGTTTCATTAATCAATTTTTTTTGACAGATATTCGCTAGCAAAAAAAATTAGGTCTTTAACCCCACGGTTGGAAGGTAACTTATTGGATGTGGGATGTGGACGAAACCTTATAAAAGGTTATTTCTAAATGTCTCCGACTATAAAGCTTTAGCTTTCAAACCTGGCTCTGAAGTAATCGTTCCTTCAAATACATATATCGCTACAATTTTATCTATACGACCTTAAATAATTAGGTGTGAAACGATTAGTTACTTCCTTGCTAAAGACACAGAGTTTCAAAAACACTGCATGGAATTTAGTTGGAACTGTTTCTTATCCTTTACTTTTTCTCTTTTGTACACCTTTCTTTATTAACAAACTGGGCCCCGATCAATATGGCATTTGGATGTTGATCAATACTACAACACAGCTGATGAGTGTATTAAATCTTGGCCTGGGCGATGCAAACATTAAGTTTATTTCAAAATACATCGCATTGGGAGATTTTGCTTCGATACGTAAAACCGTTACAGCAACGTTACTATGGCGCTTATTATTGTGTTATTGTCATTTTGCTTAGGGCTCGCGCTCGCCTATTTAATTCAATATCATGATTGGTTCAACCTGCCGAATAGTTATAAGACGATTGGTGTGCAAAGCGTTCGTTTTGCATTTGTTCTATTTGGGCTCAAGTTCCTTGAAATTATAGTTTTATCAATATTCCAGGGTTTTGAACGTTATGATTGTTCATCCATGTTTTCCTTACTATCAAGAATTGTTGTTCTCCTTGCCAATTTAGTTTGGGTTTATAATGGAGCAAGTCTAATTGAGGTCTTTGTGAGCTCAGTATGTTTCCAGTTATTGTTTTTGTTCATCGAAATTTATTTCGTTAGCCGGAGTTTTTCTTATTTGTCTTTTCGCCCTTCAATCGAAACTTCTGTTATCAAAGGAATTTTTGGATTTAGTTTATGGACCTGGCTACAGTCAGTGATGGCAATCCTTACGACTCAACTTGATAAATTTTTGGTTGTATATTTTTCCGGTGTTCAAACATTATCCTATTACTCACTAGGC
>JAYVGE010000168.1:0-10465 GCA_043772515.1 Flavobacterium sp.
CCCGTCTTCGCCCACATATCCTTGATGACCGCGAGCGTTTCGATCACCTCCGCTACAAAATGTGTAAACGCCATCTTTGGAAGAAGGCCCTTCGGCAGAAAGTAAAACCACACCTATCGAAGTGTCTTCTTGTGCATCATAAAAGGCATTGTATAATTCAGCTGTAGTTTTAGGACGAAAAGCATTGCGTACATCAGGTCTGTTGAAGGCTATCCTAGCAACACCGTTACATTTTTTATAAGTTATATCTTCGTATTCTTTGACAGTAATCCAATCCATTATAATTGCTTTTAAATTATTTATGCGTAAAATTAAACCATTTTTTGCATTCTCAAATAATTCGCATAACATATAAGGTAACTTTTCTTTATTTAAAAAATTCAACAATGAGAATATTTAAAACAGGCTTGTTTTTTTAAAACAAAAATTATCATTGTAATTACCTCGTTACTAACATTGTAGTACAAATTGTAGTTTTATTTTTTTTAATGCCTTCCTTGTAGAATGAGTCTGATTAAAATGAAAAAAAAATCATTTTAACAGTTTCGAATCAAAATATTTATTACTTTTAAACATTGCTAATCAATATTTTACATTTCTATTCTGTTTACTTTTGAGTTTGATTATGCAATAGTTTCATTCACTGATTTATTAACCTAAAAAATGAAATCTTTTGATTAAAATTAAAAATTTTGTCGCTCATTTTTCTTTGGTATTAAATTACAATTGTATTTCAAAATCCACGATGAATGAGCAAATGAGAAAATCATTTGTAGCAACAGTAAAATTCAAGAAGTAACCTCCCTCCGGTAAATAAAGAAATGTAATCCTAAAACTTTGTTATAAAAGAATTAAAATAGCAGAGTACTTATTTTTCAGAAAACAATCTTTTAATATATATAACAACCGATGGCTGTATGTGAAATTGATTCTTTGCTTTTGAGTTGATGTTTTCCATTTTAAAGACAATAATTTAGAAAGTAGTTAGCGCTTAATTTCTTTTCAATAGTAAAAAACTTACTATTTATTTTACAAGCGACTCGATATACTTTTGAAAATGCAAGACCGTTATTTTTATTTTTGTTAAAAATAGAGTTTACTACAAACAAAAATAAAAAAGGAAAGACTAATCTTATCGATTAGTCTTTCTTTTTTTTGCTATTCTTTTATCAAATAAATTCCGTCTTCCTTTATCTCAATTCGTTTTTCTCGGTACAAGGCTCCAATTGCTTTTTTAAAGGTTTTCTTACTCATTTTTAAGACTGTTTTGATGTCTTCAGGATGTGAATTATCCGTTAGGCGCAAAAAACCTCTACTGGCTCTTAATTCATCTAGAATTTTATCGGCATTAGGTTCTATACTTTCGTAACCTTGAATTTGCAATGCCACATCTATTTTATTATCTGGGCGAATCGTCTTAATATATCCTCGCATACGATCTCCAGTACGAATCGCATCATCGTACACTTCGTCTTTATACAACAATCCTTTATATTTTTCATTGATGATTACATTAATTCCAATTTCGGTAATATGAGAAACAATCAAATCTACTTCTTCGCCTTTTTCTATCGTAAGATTATCGTTGTTCAAAAACTGATTGGTTTTACTGGAAGCCACCAAACGATTGGTTTTTTCATCCATGTAAAGGTAAACCAAATAGCGTTTCCCTTTTTCCATCGGTCGTGCTTGTTCTTTGAAGGGAACCAGAATATCTTTTTCCATTCCCCAGTCCATAAAAGCCCCAATTTGATTGGTGTAATTTACACGCAAAAGCGAGAATTCATTCAACAATATATAAGGCTCCAATGTTGTTGCAACGGGACGTTCTTCGTGATCCAAATACACAAAAACAATAAGTTCCTCGCCTATTTCGAATTCGTTTGGAACGTATTTATTAGGTAAAAGAATGTCATGTATTCCTTCGGGATCTTTTTCGGGATTTCCAAGAAATAATCCAACTTTGGTATCCCTTAAAATGGTAAGTGTATTGTATTTTCCTATTTCAATCATTTCTTTTGAGGTTCTGAGGCACTGAGACCCTGAGTTTCTATGGCGCAAAGGTACAAGATTTTGAGGAAGAAATCGGTGAATTTATTTTTCGAAAAATAAGAGTTAATTATTGTATAAATAACTACATTTTAAAAAATAAATTTAAAAACATTTACACAAAAAAAGCGTCCCAAATGAGACGCTTTTCAAATTTTATTTCATTTACTAATTATAAACATTTTCTTTCTTAAAATGTATCGTCAACAAATAATATACAACTGCTCTGTATTTGTTTTTATTAGAACGCCCATATATTTCCAGAACAGCTTCTATTCCTTCATCCAAATGAGCTCCGTCTGCTAAAGCTAATTTTTTGATTAGAAAGTTATTTTTTACGGTATCCAATTCCGATTGCTGTGTTCCTGCAACCGTTGCCGAATCGGCATTGTAAATTGAAGGACCGCAACCAATGGTTACTTTTGTTAATAAATCTATGTTTGGAATAACACCACATTTGTCTTTCAAATCGGCCGCATACTTCACAATTAATTCTTCTCTTGTACTCATAACTAAAATGTTTACTGATTGATTACTAATTTAATACTTTCAAATTTAAACAATAATTTCAAAAAAACTGTACGGTTATTATTATTTTTATAACTATTCGAAATAGACCCCAAATCAAATTTTGAAATAACTTCTAAAATTTACAATCAAAAAACAGTATCATTATTTAAAAGTAACTGTTCGGGGCTTATCCAATTCAAAATTTTGAAAGCCAAAATCAGATGTTTCAAATGAATTGGTTCTAAAATGATTGTTGCCAGTAGTCGAATTATTGGGATAATAGGACAATGAAATTTGGAAGGAGCTAAAAATTAAGTAATCGTTGTTGATAACGATTCCGACACCAATCTTCGAATATGCCTTGCTACTGGTCAAACCTCTTTCGGGGCTTCCTAATAGTGCAATCGAATAGTTTAAATAAGGGTTGAGTCGAAAACCCCATACTTGCCATGGCGAATAGCCTTGTGTTTGAAGCGTTAGTTCTATTTTTTTTGTACCATAAATAGCCTTTTTAGATCCCGAAATCTGATATTCTTCATTAATAGTAAGTCGGTCTACTGTAGAATTGAATCGATTGTATCCTAGCGAAATTTGTGGTTTTACAAATTGCCTAATCTTCCAATTCCCAAAATGCAACAAATTGGTAAAATAATTTGCTTGAAATAAAATACTCGTTTGACTTGCATTTCTTTTATCAAAAAAAGTCCCAAATTCTGTATTTACACTCAAAAAACCCCACTTGTAGTAGTTCCCAAATGCGACCCTGCAACCCAAATAATAACGAACTAGATTGTTCTTGTTTTGATAACCACCCGTAATGCCATAAATTTTTCCGATAGGAACATCTTCAATTATACCATTGTTAAAGATGTACTTATATTGTACGAATTTTCTCGAATTTATTCCCAGACCTGAAAGAAACATTTTTTCATCTGCGTAAAAACCAATAGAATCATACTCAACAGTTGGATTTTCTATATAATTGGTCGTCAAATAACGCCCGCTTAGAATCAAATTGGTGGTTCTATTGTTTTCTGTATGCCCTTCAAAAATACTAAAAGCGTGACCTACCCAATAATCCTGAGTATTGAATTTAATATTCTGCAACGAATATTTTAAGTTTATATCGGGTAAAGAATCTTTTCTAAATTGCTGGTCAAAGTAAATACCACCGCCCCATTTGGTAAAAGCAGAATAAAAGGCACGATCGATATCGACGCTTTTTCTATAATAATCATCAATATCTATCTGATACTTCAAATTAGTTTTGATGTACGTATTTTTAATATTAGGTATTGTATAAGCCAAATCATAAGCCGATTTGCCATCGGTTGCCCTATTTTTTATTTCGGTATTTAACCCATGTCCTATTCCTAAAAAATTACGGTGCTCAAATTTTACAGTAGTTTGTGTTTTGGTTATCGATCCTTTTGGAATTATACTCCAAGAATCTAGTACCCGAATATGTACGTCGACAGAATCCGAATGTACCGTTTGCATTGTAATAGCTACGCTTCTAATAAAACGTTGCGTTCGAATTAATCGCTCAGATTCTTTTACCAATAAGGAATCGAGGGGTTTGTTTTTTTTGACAAGTAGTAAATTCTGTATGGCTAGTTTTTTGGTTTTGATATGAATTCTATTTCCTGTTCGTTCAATCCATTTATTGGGTTTCGACAAAGAATCTGTTTCGGAATAACCAAAGGGATCTAGGGTTTCTATCGTAATTTTGCGAACAATTTTTCCTTCAAAATTAGAATATTTATCATGCTCAACTTTCAAATCACTCCTTTTAGAGTTGATGGGTCTAAAAACTAGCTTATGAAGAAAAGTAGTAAACCTTTTCTTTTTGGAATACAATTGAATTTTCTCGTACAACTTTAAACTATCTTTTTTTATCGGAATTACCTGAGAAAAAGAGAACTGAAAGTATAAGAACACCAATAGTAATTGAATGATTTTGTTGGTTTTAAACATTACTTTTAATTCGATAAAGTTAGCTTAGATGTTCCTTTTTTTCTCAGATGCTTAACCCAATTAATACATTGTTTTTATTACCTTCTAAAAATATTGTTGCTACACTACCAACAAAAGAAATGTCCTTGTTACCAAAAAAAACAGAATGATGCTTTTTTTTAATCGACATAATCCGTAAACTCGTAATGTGGCTTTTTTATAATTGAAACTCCTTTTTGCATCAATAAATTGTTGGGGTACACTATCATTTCATCTTCTTTGGTTCTCAGGGTTACATGAAAAGCACCAATATCTTGTAATTCGGCTTCAATAGGAAAATCTTTATCATGAATTTGAATAATATCTCCAATTTTGAAAGGAAAAGTAAAAAACAGAATAATACCCGAAGTAATATTACTCAAAATAGACCATTGCGCAAACATAGCCACACCAACAACGGTAGCAATAGAAGACAAGGTAATAAAAATATCTTTGGTCTCTACTCCCCAAATAATCACTAACGAAATCACCGATAAAATACTGATTAACAAATGGATATACTTGATAACCAAATTTGTTCGATGCTCTATAATTTGAGTCGATTTGGCAAAACGCCTCACCAATTTGGTTACTACAACTCGCAAAACGAGTACACAAAGCAACAGAAATCCTGTAGCTATCAGTTCTTGGCTATACTCTTTAAAAAAAGTCATATCAATTCTGTTTTAGGCTAATTTACGCAAATATTCGTACACTTTATCTGTTGGCAAGCCCATAACATTGGCATAAGACCCTTCTATTTTTGTTACTCCAATAAAACCTATCCATTCCTGAATGCCATAAGCCCCCGCTTTGTCATATGGTTGGTACTTTTTTAAATAATAAAGAATAGCTTCATCACTTAATTCTCCAAAGGTGACCTTGGTCACTTCATGAAGTAGTGTCGAACTATTATTGGTTTTAAAACAGACCGAAGTAATCACTTCGTGGGTGTTGTTCGATAATGATTTTAGTATTTCAAAAGCTTCTTGCTCATCTTTTGGTTTGCCCAATGCCTTATTGTTGTGCCAAACTATGGTATCACTGGTCAATAAGATTTCGTTGCCTTGTAAATCCCCTTCAAAAGCACAGGCTTTTAATTCGGCAAGAAAATTGGTGATTTCCTCTGCCTTTAATTCTGGCGGATAGATTTCTTCTATTTCTTTCAATCGAATTTCAAAATCTAAGTCTAAATCTTTCAAAAATTGCTGTCTTCTTGGCGATCCAGAAGCCAATATAATTTTATACTTCTTTAATTGTTCTTTAAGCATGATGGTTGATGTTGTAAGTAATAATTGCAATTGCAAGCACTCCAAATAAAATGATTAGTTTCAGGATAGTACTCAAGTGATGAAAATCGGAGGTCGTTTTTGCCATTCCTATTTTTATTGTAAAATAAAGCAACGGTCCAACGATAAATAGTAAACAATAAAGGGTTGCTATATTTAAATTATTGGCAATAAAATAAGAATTAACGTAATTTACAATCAATACTATCGGTACAAAACTTAATCCAAAAACCAGTTTTGAGGTTTTATTTACACCCAGTACTATTGGTAAAGTTCGCATTCCTTGGCTTTGGTCTCCTTTTACATCTTCGATGTCTTTTACTATTTCGCGAAGGAAGTTTAGGATAAATGCAAAAACGGCATAATCTAAAAGCACCGAAAATAGATTTGCCATCTGGGGTTGATTCTCGCTATTAATAGAAGGAAAAAGATCAAATACTCCTATGATAATTACGCTAAACGAAAGCAATAAAGCAACAATTAGGTTCCCAACAAGTAGCATCTGTTTTAGACTCGTGGCATAAAAATAAAGTGTGGCAGCAATTAGAATAAAAATCGAAGCAAATCCTGGTTTTTCGATCACATTCGACAAATAAAAGCCAATTCCTACACCTATTATATTTAGCGCAACATAACTATTATAGGCGCTAGATTCCGAAATAATTTTACCAACAATTCTATTATTGGGACAGTTTTCTTGATCCGTATCTTGGTCAAAAATATTATTAATCACATATCCCGCAGCTGCAATCAAAACCGTAGATAATACCAATAAACCATATTGCCAATTGTTTAATTCCAGAGAAATATTCTGATCTTTCAAAAAACCATAACGCAAAATGAGTTGCATTAAAGCAAGTAGTAATAAGTTTTGGTAGCGTATTAGTTTTAAAAAGTTCATGAGTTTAATGCATTATTTGGTTATTCGTTCTGTATTCGGTCTCAAAATTGTTCAACAAACAGAAAACGATATGTACTTGCTTTACCACGTACTTCGCAAGGACCAGGGCAAACGCTTAAAAAAAAAGTTAGACACGAATTACACCAATTTACACGAATAATTACTTTTTGAATTACACAAATCTTCATAATTCGTGAAATTTAATTTTTAAAAATTTGTGCTAATTCGTTTCGAATAATGTCAAAGGCGTTTGCCCTGCGCAAGGACAGATAAAAACAGTTTAATCTAATTTGCCATCAAAATGTGCCATCCATTTTCCTTGTACCTTCATTACTTGTTCGATTACGTCACGTGCAGCACCATTTCCTCCGTTTATATGAGAAATATAGGTTGCAATTCCTTTTATTTCTGGACTTGCATCTTGCGGGCAAGTAGGCAAACCCACCAATTGCATCACATGATAATCGGGAATATCGTCTCCCATATACAAAACTTGTTCGGGATTAATTTTATAAACATCGGTATATTCCTTAAAGGTCGCTACTTTGTCGGGTGTTCCCAAATGAATATCGGTAATCCCTAAATTTCGTAGTCGTACACGAACACCTTCGTTACTTCCGCCGGAAATAATGCAAACATTATAACCACTTTCTACGGCGGCTTTCATGGCGTAACCATCACGAATATTCATAGTTCGTAAAATTTCTCCTTCGCTGGTTACAAAAACAGAACTATCTGTAAGCACCCCATCGACATCAAAAATAAAGGTCGTGATATCGTTCATTATTTCTTTATAACTTTTTGCCATTGTTTTGTATCGATTGTGTTAGTATTTTATAAATTATTTTCTGATTGTCATTCGACAAAAAGGATTGATGTGTCGTAATCGTTTCGATATCCTTGCGTTTTGCAGGTCCAGTCTGAGATTCTTCTGGTGTGAGCACCATTATTTTTTGAGCCGTTTCTAAAATTAACGGTTTCAATATCTCAAAAGAGACTTGGTGTTCTGTACAAATGTCTTGCCCCATTTGGTATAAATGATTCGTAAAATTATTGACAAAAACGGCCGCAACATGCAATGCTCTTCTTTGTTGGGAATCGATAGTAAAAACAGCATCCGAAATTGCTTTTGCTACCGTATTTAAAACGGTAAAATCATGCTTATTTTCGCCTTCAAGACAAATAGGAATTTTTTTAAAATCGACCCATTTATCTTTTGAAAAGGATTGCAAAGGATAAAAAACACCTTTTCTATTTTTGCCATCCAGCAAACGTAACGAAGCTGCTCCCGAGGTATGTACTACCAATCGATTTGTAAAAGGCAATTGTGCCGAAACGCTTGCAATAGCGTCATCAGAAACAGCTATAATATACAAATCGGCTTCTGATAAAAAACGAATATCTGTTTCGATTTTTGTCGAATCGATTAAAGGTATCAAGGTTTCTTTTTTTCTAGAAAAAACTTGGACTAACTCTATTTTTGAGCTTAAAGCGGGAGTATTGCTAAAAGTTCGAATCAAGTGCTGCGCAACATTTCCTGAACCAATAATTATTATTTTAATCATTAGGCAAAAATAATAAAAAAAATGGTTTTATAGCTTTTTGTCAGGGCAAACTAGGGCAAAACAAGGTGTTCCCTTTTAATTTTTTTGCCACTAATTTTACTAAATTATGACAAATTAGATTCTATTATAAAAATTCCATTTCACAAATTTCATCCGCTTTTTAATAATTTGCACCCTGAGCTTGGCAAACAGGGCAAACGCTTTTAACATTATCGACACGAATTACACCAATTTACACGAATAATTACTTTTTGAATTACACAAATCTTCATAATTCGTGAAATTTATTTTTTTTTAAATTTGTGCTAATTCGTGTCGATAATGTTAAAGGCGTTTGCCCTGGCTTGGCAAAGAGAATTGGCAAAGCAAATTTGAACCTATGATTTTTTAGTGTAAATTGTATAATTACTTCGACTGCTCGCTAACGCTCCATATAATATCTGTTAAAAAATCTCAAACATATTATCGAATTTTAGGAATGGCTACCAAATAATTTAAAGGCATTTGCCCTAATCTGACATACCTATAAATTGAATCGAAGGAAGCTTTTCTGTGGTTTTCAAAGCTGGTTAATTTTGGATTAAATTAACAAACAGCCATTCACAAAAGTCAACATTTTTGAGTACTTTTGTGGCACTTTTATAAAACGTAATCCCTTACAAACGTAATCCCTTACAAATGAATAAAAAAATATTTTCTATTTTGTTTTCTACCCGATTAATGGCAATACTTTTTATCACTTTTGCTGTTGCAATGGGTATAGGTACTTTTGTCGAAAGCAAATACAACACGGATACTGCCCGAATTTTAATTTATAATGCCTGGTGGTTTGAAGCAATAATGGTCTTTTTTATGATTAATTTTATAGGAAACATAAAACGCTACCAATTATTTAAAAAAGAAAAATGGGCTACTTTAATGCTTCATTTGTCTTTTGTTTTTATCCTTTTGGGTGCTTTTGTAACGCGATATATCAGTTACGAAGGTGTAATGCCTATTCGAGAAGGTGCTGCCGAAAATCAAATTTTTTCAGACAAAACCTTTCTCACTATTTTTGTAGATGGCGAATACAAAGGCGAAATGAAACGTAGAGTTTTCGAAAAACCAATCTTATTTTCGCCTGTTACGAATAACAATTTTACTATCTCAGAAAAATTTGCCGATACACCATTCGAAATTACTTACAAAAATTTTATTATGGGTGCCAAGGAAATAATCAAACCCGATGCAAAAGGAACTTTATATCTAAAATTAGTCGAAGCTGGTGACGGTGGTCGAGAAGAACACTTTCTAAAAGAAGGCGAAGTACAAAACATACACAACGTTCTTTTTGCATTAAACAAACCCACCCAAGGCGCTATAAACATCGACACAACCGGAGAAAATTATACCATTCAAACGCCTTTTGAAGGAGCATTTATGCGAATGGCAGATAAATTTCAGGGAAAAGTTACCAAAGACAACACGCAACCCTTGATGATGCGCTCCTTATATACCATTGGCGAAATGCGATTTGTTTTTCCCGATCTAGCCCAAAAGGGGACTATTGCTTATGAATCTAAAAATGATTTTAAAGCCAAAACCCACGAAGATGCTTTGGTGCTAACCGTAAAAGCAGAAGGACAAGAGAAAGAAATTACTATTTTGGGATCTAAAGGTAAAATAGGAGAAGCCAAGACCGTAAAAATAGGTAATATAGATTATAATATTTTTTATGGAAGTAAAGCATACGTTTTGCCTTTTAAGATAAAGCTGAATGATTTTATTGCCGACAAATACCCAGGAACAGAGAAAAGTTATTCAGCTTTTGAAAGCAAAGTTACCGTTCAAGATGCTACAGATTCATTTGATGCTCGAATATTTATGAATAATGTTTTGGATTACAAAGGATACCGTTTCTTTCAATCGGGTTTTGACCCAGATGAAAAAGGAACTATTTTGTCTGTAAATCACGATTTTTGGGGAACTTGGATTACTTATATTGGGTATTTTATGTTATTTTTTGCTATGCTATCTATTTTATTTACAAAGCACTCTCGTTTTGCCGATTTGAAACAAAAATTAGAAATTGTAAAAAATAAAAAAGCAACGTTAATCCCGATTTTGGTACTCCTTTTTAGCTTTAATGCATTTGCTCAGGAACACGACCATTCGGT
>JAYVGE010000169.1:0-4170 GCA_043772515.1 Flavobacterium sp.
CCCACAGGTGGAGAAACTGCAATTACAGCTATTTCTGCAGCTCCTTGGGGCTCTGCTTTGGTTTGTTTAATTTCTTACGGATACATCACCATGTTGGGAGCTGATGGATTAAAAGAAGCTACGGAGCATGCCATTTTAAACGCCAATTATATTAAAGAAAAACTAAACGGTCACTACGATACGTTATATTCTGGAGAAATGGGTCGTGCAGCACATGAAATGATTTTGGAATGTCGCCCTTTTAAACAAAAAGGTATCGAAGTTACCGATATCGCCAAACGTTTGATGGATTATGGTTTCCACGCACCAACGGTTTCTTTCCCTGTAGCTGGAACCTTGATGATTGAACCAACCGAAAGTGAAAACCTAGAAGAATTAGATCGTTTTTGTGACGCCATGATTGCCATTCGTAAAGAAATCGAAGCGGCTTCTATTGATAACAGCAACAATGTCTTGAAAAACGCTCCTCATACATTGGCCATGTTAACTACAGATGTTTGGGAATTCCCATACAGCAGAGAGCAAGCGGCTTTCCCACTAGACTACATCGCCGAAAACAAGTTCTGGCCTACCGTTCGTAGAGCCGATGATGCTTACGGAGATAGAAATTTAGTTTGCAGCTGCGCCCCTATCGAAGCTTATATGGAAAGCTAGATTGGGTATCCTATAAAAAAAGTAAAAAAAACCTCGATATATCGAGGTTTTTTCATTAGACTTGCATTCGAAAACAATTCTTACTAAAATATTTTGAAAAAAATAATCGTTTATTGCATTTTCTTATTGCATTTTGGCATAGCGAAAGCTCAAGACATTTCATTTTTGTATATCCCTAAGAATAAAGATTCTATTTTAAATTACATCAATAAAGTAAATGAGAATAAAAAAGCTAAACTCAACACAAAGCATAATAAAGAAATTAAAAAAATAATAGCAGAACGTAATGTTAATTTTATAAAAAACATAAACGATAGCACTTATATTTTTGACCCCAGAATTTCAAAATATCTAAATAAAATACTTGCAGAAATTTATCAATCTAATTCTGAAATTAATAATAAAGACAGTTATTTTTTTATCAACAAATCTCCAATCCCAAATGCATCATGTTACGGTAACGGCATATTTACCGTAAATTTAGGTCTCTTTGGTCTCATGCAAAATGATGATGAGTTAGCCTATATTTTGTGCCATGAAATAGCACACTCTATTTTAGAACACAACGACAAATCATTGCTGTCTTATGTAGAGAAATACAACTCCAAGGATGTAAAACACAAAATAAGAGATGTAAACAGGCAAGAATTTGGAAAAAGAAAAGCCATATCTTTACTAATTAAAGACTTAAATTATAATTTTTTAAGACATAGCAGAAAAGCAGAATCTCAAGCAGATTCATTAGGACTAGTCCTATTTAGCAAAACAAAATATAAAAAAAGTGCCAGCATTGACGCCCTTAAACGTCTAGATTTTGTTGACGATAGAATCTTTAACGATGATATAAACTTAAAAAATCATTTTGATTTTAGCGAATACCCATTCAAAGAGGCATGGTTAACCAAGGAAGAAACTCTTTTTGATTTAAAAGAAAGTTCCAGTGACTATTCATTAGATAAAGACTCCATCAAAACCCATCCAGGAATTTCTATAAGAATTGATGAACTTCAAAAATTATTAAAAAGCGATACCAAAACAACTCTAGAATTCTCGGAAATACAGTTAATAAAAAAAATTGTATCCGATAATAGCATCGCTATTTTTTTAAATGACTTAAAATTAGATTTTGCACTATATCAAACATTGTTAAAGTACGATCAAAAACAATTGGATGAACAAACATATTGTAATACAGTAAGCTTAATTTTAAAAAAAACATACGAATTAAAAAAAAACCACACATTTGGAAAATATCTAAGTCCTATCAATACTTTTTCTGACGAAAAGTACTTAAATGAAATAAGACAATTTCTTCAAAATATAGAACTTAAATCAATTAGAAAAATAGGATTGCTATTCTGCCTAAAATATCAATCCTCAATGCAGAATAATCCCGATTTTATCAAAACAACTAACTATTTCAATAATCTTAACCCTTAATTATCCCCCCAATGAAAAGCAAAATCATTTTATTATTAATTACAATTATTACTTTAAATTGTTATTCTCAAAGTAAAAAAATCAACGAAGTAAACACCTTCGTACTTAAAAACTCTGGTTCAATCGTTGATAAAAACAACGATGTAGACGGTTATTATTTTTATTATGTCGTAGACAAACTTAAAAAAGGAGATCGAGAATTTGCAATACAAATACTTGATAAAAACCTAGTTGAAGTAGCAAAAAAATCTTACGTAGACAATAAAAATACTTTTTTAATGAAAAGCAGCTTTAATAATCAAGCGATGATGTTTGCTATGGCAAACTATAAAGAAAAAGAAATTTCTCTATTAACCTTTGATAAACAAGCAAATCAGAAAGAAACAATAAAGATTCCTTTAGAAAGCAAAGAAATTAGATACATCCAATTTATGCAACAAACAAGCAGCTTCAATATTTTGTTCCCAGTTGAGAATAAAGGTTTTCTCTTCAACAAATTTGAAGACAATAAAAAAATTGGATATTCATTAAAATACTACCCAACTGATGGGGGAAAATCATGGGAATTTAATTCTCCCGAAGATTCGAAAGAAATTCTAACAATAAACCCTATTGAAGTAAACGACAAAGTTATTGTTGCTTTAGAAGCATCTAAACCAGGTGCTCTTTCAAGAAAATTAACTTTAAGGACAAAAGTTATTGATGTAAACACAGGCTTGCTATTATACGAAAAAGAATACAGCAAAAATAGCAAACCTAGATTAATTAATAATGCTTTCCTTGACAAAGACAATAATGTTGTTTTAATGGGGGAATATTTTAAAGAAGGAGATAATATCTTTGATGATAAAAGTTTAGGCCTATTTACCGAAGTAATAGACATCTCGGGAAAAACTTTAAAAGAAAATTTTACAAGTTGGAAAGAGGATGTGTCTAAAATCGCAAAAGTAGATGGTAATTATATCGAAGATAAAGGCTATATCTATTTTCATAATATCGTAAGAACAGACAATAATGAATATTACGCAATTGGTGAGTTTTACAAAAGAACCGCAAGCGCAAGTGGCATCGCAATGGCTATATTAGGAGGAGGTCGTAGTGGCTCAACTGTTACACAACTTACGATTACCAATTCTGTTGTATTTAAATTTAATTCCGATTTTAAGCTTACAGAAATTAAAGAATTTGAAAAAGGAAAATCTAGAGCTCCAAGTTTATCCGATTTCGGAAGCCCTCAATTAAATGCACATGCATTAAAAGCATTTGGAGCGTTTGATTATGAGTATACGCAATTAGACAAGGTAAATCATCGTTTTTATGCTTGTTTTATAGATTATGAAAGATTAAAAGGCGAAAAAAACAAAAATGCTTTTAAAACTATCATCTATGATGAAGGGCAATTGTCAGAAGACAAGATTTACTTAGAAAGTGACAACAAAGATTTTCGAGTACTACCAGCCAAAGTTGGGAGTGTTTTATTATTAGAATATGATAAAAAATTAAAAGAAATAAATTTACATTTAGAGAAATTGAATATTAAATAGAATTTACAAACGGCTTTCCCACTGGACTATATCTCCGAAAACAAATTCTAGCCTACCATTCGTAGAGCCGATGATGCTTACAGTGATCAAAATTTATATCAAACACAATTATAATATAGTCCATTTTATTTATCGGCACCCCCTATCGAGACTTATATAGAAAGCTAGATTTTTATCCTAATTACAAAATGCCTCGAGAAATCGGGGCTTTTTTTTCTTAAACTTTAATTCCTAGAAAGTAACCTTTGAACCCAAAACGAATATCAAAAAAAAATTTAGAAAACAGAAAACAAATTTCATTACCAACAGGATTCATCAAAATAAATACGCAGTGATCCCCACTCTTTTTTAAAAATTAATTAGTATTTTAGCCAAAAACCAAATAATTCACAATTATATGCGTGCATAGTAAATATTGTGCGTGTAATTATTTTATTATCTCTAAATTAGCCAAAAAATTCTTGGAAAACAGCTCAATGAAAATACAAATAACTGGAATAGGAAGCTATATTCCCGAAAAAAAAATAGCCAA
>JAYVGE010000170.1:0-4168 GCA_043772515.1 Flavobacterium sp.
GCCAC
The DNA here is from genome assembly GCA_043772515.1 of Flavobacterium sp. GTDB lineage: Bacteria > Bacteroidota > Bacteroidia > Flavobacteriales > Flavobacteriaceae > Flavobacterium. The sequence goes on from JAYVGE010000170.1 coordinate 6, forward strand.
CTGAAAACAACAAATATTATACCCACTTCTGTCACGGTGGCTGAGCCTGTCGAAGCCCGAAGTCCGAAGTCCGATGTTCTATTTTATAAAAAAACAAAAAATGAATAAACCTATTTTTCCTTTCACCGCCATTTGCGGGCAAGACGATTTTAAATTGGCTTTGCTTTTATGTATGATTGATCCATCGCTGGGCGGGGTTTTGGCTCTAGGCGACAAGGGAACCGGGAAAACCACTACCGTTCGGGCACTGCAAAGCTTGATGAAAAATATCGAGAATAATTTTCCGTTTGTGAATTTACCTATAGGCGCTACCGAAGATCGGGTTTTGGGTTCGATTCATTTGGAAACTTTAATCAACGAAAAGAAACTGGAAGTTCAAAAAGGATTATTAGCCAAAGCGCATCAGGGGATTTTATACATCGATGAAGTCAATCTGTTGAATGATTATCTGATGGATGTTTTGCTGGACGCTTCTTCAAGTGGAGGCTATTTTCTAGAACGTGATGCGATTTCGCAATGGCTGGACAGTCGGTTTTGTTTGGTGGGTACTATGAATCCCGAAGAAGGCGATTTACGTCCGCAATTGCTGGATCGATTTGGACTAAGTGTAACCATAAAAACACCTACAGACAAGAAAATCAGAATGGAAATTGTGAATCGCCGTTTGGATTTTGATATGGATTCTAATGCTTTTTGTCGCCAATTTGAAGGTGATGAAAAGAGGTTATCTAAAATGATTGCATCTGCAAAAGAACAACTTTCTTCCATTTATGTTTCGGAAAAAATTAAAGAAAACAGTGCAGACAAATGCATTGCGCACCAAGTAGAAGGTCTGCGAGCCGATATTTTGCTGATAAAAGCAAGTCGTGCTTATGCCGCTTTAGACAATTGTTCCGAAGTAACAGTGATGCATTTAGAGAAAGTTGCTCCTTTGGTCTTGAACCATCGGGCAAAACATTTTCCAAAAAGCAATGACAATGGCAATGACAATGGCAATGACAATAACAATGAGAATGCCAATGAAAATCAAAATGAAAATCAAAATGAAAATATAGAAAATAGCGGGTTGAGTGATTATTTATTACAAGCTACAGCAACCGAGCAATTTTTAAAAATACAAATGCCTAAGATTGAATCAAAAAAAGGATTATTGTTTAAAAATCAATTGATTCAAAAAAACAATCAACATCCGTTTGGGACAGTCACAACGGGAATCGATGTTTTGTCTTCGGTAAAAGAATATCTGACAACCCAAAAACTTAAGATTCACTATAAAAAAGCCGTTTCTCAGTCAAAAATCCACTTGGTTTTCCTGATTGATTCGAGTAGTTCTATGGTGAAAAATCAGCAAATTTCTTTTATTAAAGGATTAATTTCGGAAACGCTGCTTCAATTTAAAAACAAAAAAATACTACTTTCGGCAGTGGCATTGCAGAACGGTACGGCAACTGTCATTTTGAAGCTTACGCAAAATGTAGAAAAATTTATTGCCGAAATACAACAGTTGCGCTCTGGTGGAAAAACGAATTTAAAAGCTGGTTTGTCCTTAGTGCACCAACTTTTAAAATCGAAAACGCAGGAAGAAACAGTCTTCTATGTCTTGACCGATGGCAAAATAAATAAAGGAGAAACTGAAAATCCTTTTGCGGAAGCGGTTTCTTATTTTAAAACCTATCTGAGAATATCCAAAAACACCACGGTAATTGATACCGAAAAAGGGTTTGTAAAATTAGCTTTGGCAAAAAAACTAGCTTTTGAAATGAATGTAAACTATCGCGTTATTGCATATTAAAATCAAAGTAACTATGCAGATATAACAAAAAGTTGACGCAGATTTCACGAATTTTCACAAATTAAAAAAATATAGAAACGAATTACTCGAATTATTACAAATTCAAATAATTTTTTAAATTACATCACACATATAATCTGATTTTGTATTTAAAAAGGTTATTATTCGTTGCAATTTGTGTGATTCGAGTCTATTAAGTTTTATAAAAGTGATTTCCCCAATTCAATCTGTGGAAATTTGTGAAATCTGTGTCATATTTTTTAATTGACACTAAATTTTATGTGTACTGAATACAAATCGAATAATCGAATGAATACAATTGTAGAGAATATAGAAATTGGTGGTCTTGTGACAGAATTGACTAACTCTCAATCCGCTAATTTTATAATCATACAAAAACACTGGAAGATTTTTAATGAAGCGTTGAAAAAGTATAAATTAAATCAAAACGGAGGGAATTGGGAAAAATTTGGAGTAACCTTTAAAAAGGATCAAAAGTATTTTTATATGACGGCAATTCCAAAACTGGAGCACGTATTTCCGGATCATTTTACTTTTATGGAAATTCCAAAAGGAGCGTATGAAATTTTTACACATAAAGGAAAAATGGAGAATCTAAAACAGACCATCAATGCCATTTATAAAATTAGTATTCCAAAAACAAATTTAAAAATTGAAGACCATAAAAAAGCTGGATTTTTTCATTTTGAAAAGTATGATTATCGATTTCAGTGGAACAAGCCAACCTCAATTATTGAGATATACTTGCCCTTGAAAACCAATTTTGAATAAGTAAATTTGAGGCATTAAAAAACAAAATGGGACGGGATATTGCTTTATTTTTTCATATAAAAAACCCACACAATTCTGAGTAGTACGATAAAATCTAATCAACTTGGCTTTAAAAATATTCCTATCTTTGCTAAAACCTTTTTAAAATGCGCTATTTAGACCCAAAGAACGACCTTACTTTCAAAAAAATATTTGGAGAACATCCAGCTATTTTAATGGATTTACTCAATGCTTTTTTTCCCTTTGAATCTGGAAACGAAATTGTTTCATTAACTTATATGTCTTCTGAACAAGTGCCGCAAATACCTGATCTAAAAAATAGTTTGGTAGATGTGAAGTGTATAGACAAAAACAACAGAATTTTTATCATCGAAATGCAAATGCTTTGGACGGATAGTTTTATGCACCGAGTTGTTTTTAATGCCTCCAAAGCTTTTGTCAGACAGTTAGGAAAAGGTAAAAAATACGAATCGCTTAACCCTGTTTTTGCCTTTAGTTTGGTAAATGAAAATTATGATTCCGACGTTAACAATTATTTTCATCATTATAAAATAATTGAAGAACTTAACACCAAAAAGCAACTTCAAGGACTCGAATTTTTATTTATTGAGCTTCCAAAAGCCTTATCGCTTATCAATAATTCCCCTAATAAAAATCAACAACTTTGGATTCGTTTTTTTAATGAAATAATTGATGGAACTGAAGTAGTCTCTGAGGATTTACTTATAAATCCACAAATTAAAGATGCTTTGGAATACTTGCAAGAAAGTGCCTTTACTACTGAAGAACTTGAAATTTACGATCAATATTGGGATAGCGTTAGCCGTGAAAAAAGTTTAATTTTCGATTCAGAACGCAACGGTAAAATTGAAGGTCGTATCGAAGGTCGAATTGAAGGTCATATTGAAGGTGAAAAGCAAGGAAGCTTAGCGGCTAAAATCGAAGGAATAAAAAAATCATTAATAAGAGGTAAACTTAGTCTTGAAGAAATTGCTGAGGATTTTGAAGTCAGTTTGATTTTTATAAGAGAGATAAAAGAAAAACATAATTTATAAAGTTTTGCAATAAATGAAAATATACACCAAAAAAGGAGATACCGGAAAAACGGGATTATTTGGCGGAAGCCGCGTTTATAAAGACGATGTTCGTGTAAACTGCTATGGCACATTAGACGAAGTGAATTCAACCATTGGTTTGTTGCGTGCCAAGTTAGGGACAGAACACGAATGGCAACAAAACCTGCATAAAATCCAAAAGGACATGATGGATATGATGTCACATTTGGCAAGACCATCAGACTGTAAAAAGGTAAACCCAAATCCAAAACCTGAAGATGGAGCAGAATTTTGCGAAGCTTGGATAGACGAACTCGAAGCTGCAATGACCAGCAAATCCGATTATTTCTTGCTTCCTGGCGGTAATGAAATCTCTGCTTTATGTCATGTTGTACGTACACAAATGCGTCGTGGCGAACGTTTATTGGTAAGTTTGATGAAAGAAGATGATGTAGATGATTATATTCCTGCCTACATCAACAGAATGTCGGATCTTTTCTTCATTTTGGGTCGTGCCGAAATGG
>JAYVGE010000171.1:0-4167 GCA_043772515.1 Flavobacterium sp.
ATTGACTCTAGAATTGACGAAATCAGAAACGTAAGAGGAGAACTTCCTTTAGAAGTAGAAGATTTAGAAGATGAAGTTGCCGGTTTAAGCACGCGTTCAGAAAAATTGAAAAGTGACCTCGAAGTTATCGAAAATCTTATCAAGGAAAAAAAGAATGCTATTGACGAGCACAAGGAGGCTGTAAAAAAATACACAAAACAACAAGAAAGTGTTCGTAACAATAGAGAATTTAACTCTTTGACTAAGGAAGTTGAATTTCAAGAATTAGAAATTCAATTGGCAGAAAAGCAAATCAAAGAAATGAAAGTTTCTATCGAACACAAGAAAGAAGTAATTTCTAGTTCTAAAGAAAGATTAGAGTCTAAATCGAATCATTTGAAACATAAGAAGTCTGAATTGGATGCAATTATGTCTGAAACTCAAAAAGAAGAAATCTTTTTGTCTGAAAAATCAGCAGAGTATGAAGCACTTATCGAAGACCGCTTATTGTTAGCTTACAAAAGAATTAGAGGTAGTGTTCGTAACGGATTGGCAGTTGTTTCTATCGAAAGAGGAGCATCGGCAGGATCGTTTTTTACTATTCCGCCACAAACACAAGTAGAAATTGCTTCGAGAAAGAAAATTCTTATCGACGAGCATTCCGGAAGAATATTAGTCGACAGCGTATTGGCTGAAGAAGAAAGAGAGAAAATGGAACAATTGTTTTCTAAATTCTAACAAAAAAACTGAGCCTCGAATTTTCGAGGCTTTTTTTATCTATAAAAAACAGCTATTTTGGGTCTAAAAAAAGGAATTCGGTTTCTGACACTTAAAACAGTCGGACAGTACATAAATATATTGAGTTTTTTTTATCCTAAAAAAGCCTTGTCTCTTTCGTACGGCCTTTTTAGCGAACCCCGAATTGGCAGGCTCACAAAAGAAAACCTTCCAAAAATATTGCAAAATACTCAAACGGCAACTTTTTATCAGAACGAACATCATTTTCAAACCTATATCTGGAAAGGAAATGATACCAAAATTTTATTGGTTCATGGCTGGGAAAGTAATGCCTCTCGTTGGAAAAAAACCTTGCCACACCTACAAAAATCGGGTAGCACCATTATTGCCCTAGACGCTCCCGCACACGGGCAAAGTAGCGGTAAAGAATTTAATGTACCCAGATATGCCGAGTTTATCAACAAAGCGGTACAAGAATATAAACCCAGCATTATCATCGGACACTCGATTGGTGGTGCAGCTTGTGTCTATCATCAATATTTATTTCCCGATTCGAGTATTCAGAAAATGGTTATCTTGGGTGCACCTTCAGACCTAAAAACTCTTATCCAAAACTACATCCAAATGCTAAGTTTAAATAGTAAAATGTATCGATTGTTAGAAAATCGTTATTTGGAGCATTTCAACTTCAAGCTAGACGATTTTTCGGGAAAAAAATTCGCATCAAAAATTACTATAAAAGGAATCGTTGCTCATGACAAAACCGATAAAATAGTCGCTTTTGACGAAGGTCTAAAAATAGCCAGTAACTGGAAAAATGCTCGTTTTATAGAAACCAATGGTCTAGGACACGGCATGCACGACGATGATTTGTACCAAGAAATATATCACTTTTTGTTTGAAGTCTAAAAATCAAACAAACAAATTGACTACTTTTGCCGTATGGAAGAAAATCTAAAACGCCTGAATAAATTCATAGGAGAAACTGGGTATTGCTCCCGCCGCGAAGCCGATAAAATCATTGAAGAAGGTCGAGTAACCATCAATGGAGTCGTTCCTGAATTGGGAACAAAGGTATCGCCCGATGACGAAGTGCGTATTGACGGAAAACTTATTCGCGAAAAGAATGAAAAACCAGTATATCTTGCTTTCTATAAACCTGTTGGCATAGAATGTACGACCAACTTAGAGGTTCGCAACAATATTGTAGATTATATTAATTATCCCAAACGTATTTTCCCTATAGGTCGATTAGACAAAGCCAGTGAAGGCTTGATTTTTATGACCAATGACGGAGATATTGTAAACAAAATTTTACGCGCCAGAAACAACCACGAAAAAGAATATACCGTAACAGTAAACAAACCCATCACCGATCGTTTTATAGAAAGAATGGGCAATGGAGTCCCTATTTTGGATACTGTTACCCGAAAATGCAAAGTAGAACAGATTAGCAAATACACTTTCAAAATTATCTTGACACAAGGTTTGAACCGACAGATACGTAGAATGTGTGAATATCTTGGTTCTGATGTTACCGCTCTGAAACGCATCCGAATAATCAATATTTCTCTTGATATACCAGTTGGTCGCTACCGAGATTTGACAGATGCCGAAATTAAAGAACTCAACGAACTAATCGAACCATCGAGTAAAACAGAAGAAGCGAGTTTACCAAAAGCAGAACCTGCAAAAAGAAGAACAGAGTTCATCAAAAAAGACGATCCGAGGTTTAAGAAAAGAGGAGATTATTGATTGATGAATTATTACATTTCCAATCCATTAAAGAAAGATAACAAAATCCCAAGATTTGACACTTGGGATTTTGTTATAAACTATTTTACCGTTATACTATCATAATACAAGGCTTTCGAAAGAAAATTTTTCTTTTGATTTCGCTCCACTATATATTTTACATGATCATATTCATCGGCTACTTCATTTGGTTTTAAAGCAAAATAATCTAAATAAAGTTTGTCATTAAAATTTAAATTCATCAAAAAATACCGTTCAACTCCTTTATTTATCGAAATATTGTAGGATGTAATTATATTTCCCCAATTTATAAAACTACATAAAAGTATCGTTCCATAGAAGCACCAAACCATTTGATTAAAAAGATAAGCATTTGTTTTTTGTTTGTAAATTTTCAAAAAAGTAAACAACAGACCGATAATTGCTAAAATCAAAAAAACATAAACTCCTAACCTTTTATAGGTTAGTCCGTAAAACGATACGTATTCCGAATTTTTGACAAGTGTACTAACAATTAACAATCCATTTAATAGTATCCAAATTTTCGATAACCTTTTAAGATTTTTAGCTTTCTCATCAAAATTGAATCCGTTTTTGAAATAAAACAACAGTACTCCAACCGCCATAACTATCGAAAAAATAACGGCATTTACTCTTTCATGTGTTGCAGCACTCAATGTTGTTACTTTTACTTCTTCAAAAAATTGCTCATAATTGTAAGCTCCTATAAATACGAATAGCATAAAGTTCAAAAGCAACATCGTAATTTCTCCACTTTTCCTTTCAAAGTCAAAATCTAGAAACGAAAAAGTTGGGGCATGATCTTTTCTCATTTTATCACTAAAATCATTATCTAATTTTGAGTTATTATCGTAACAATATTGAGGCACCCAATAATTCCAAAAACTGAACGAAATATAAAATCCCAGAAGACCAATTAAAACAACTTCAAGTATATCTAAATCTAAGGTATAATTAGTAAACAATCCAGAAAAATGATCACTACCAAAAGAATAAACTATAAAAAATATTGCCAGAAATACAGTAGGGATTACAAAATAAGCAATCACTTTTTTTGCCAGATTATTATCTATTTTTCTTTGTGGAAGCCACTGGCTAAATTGAAATACTCTTATCATTGTAGCAAACTGGTTTATAAATGCAATGGGGATAGATTGTATAATCTTGAGATCTGGATCTTGTGTTTTGAATTGCAGAAAAACTAAAGAAAAAACCATAGCCACAAAAGATATAAAATCGCCATACCATCCAAATGCCAAACAGGACAAAACCGAAGTTGCTATCAAAGCCAAATAGGAATTATCTAGAAATCGGTTTCTAAAAAAGTAGCCGATTAATCCTGTAAGCACAAGCCCAAAAATGGCAAGATTAACCCCTATTGACTCGTTGTAAAAAAGCAATGTAAAAATCAAACTGCAAGCAAAAATTAGATGGTGTTTTTTCATAATAAAAATTTAAAAGTACTTTGTATTTCAAAGTATAAGATTAAAAAAAGGTGTTATTTAGATTTAATTAATTTTTCAAGACAGTTCAAATGTGACACAAAAGCAGCCCTACCTTTGTTGGTAACCCTATAGGATGTTTTTGGTTTTTTGCCTACAAACTCTTTCTTAATTTCAATATGTTGCACTTTTTCTAATGCAGAGGAATGACTAGCCAAATTACCATCCGTAA
>JAYVGE010000172.1:0-4159 GCA_043772515.1 Flavobacterium sp.
CAAATTTCCAATTAAATTCTTGAAGCTGTGTAGCACTTCCTTGGTTTCCAGAAGCCAATTTTATAGGGCTTCCTTGCTCATCTTTTATTAAATCTGGGTTGATACGAATTCCGTATTTAAAAAACATCTCGTTCAAGTTCAGGTCTCTCGGATAGGCCAATGTTGCTCCCGATGCATTGTACAAACTATCCATTTCTATAGCAACTTGGTCTACAAGCCACAACGTTTTACCACCGTTGATGATAAATTGGTCTAAGACTTGTTTCTCAGATTCAGAAAAAGCTTCGGTTGGTTTTGCAATCACAGCCAAATCATATTTTTGAAGTGCTTCAAGGCTTCCAATCGGGTTCTTTGCCACAGAATCGAGGGTAAAAGGGCCTATGAAATAACTTTCTCTTACTTGCATCAAGAACTTGGCAATATAAATTTCGGGAAGTTCGCCATTGCCTTTAATTATGGCAATCTTTTTTTGCTTGTCTTTGACTATTTTATTGAAGGCATCAGCAATCGAATATTCTAAATGTTGTACCGAACCAATTATCTTTTGAGTAGTAGAAGCACCCATTCTGTTTTTTAACAATGGGATGTTGACTTCTTTGTTGTCGTAAATAGCTACAGCCCAAGGAAAAACCATGGCTTGAGATTGTTTGCCTTTGTCATCGACCGTGATATTTATAGGAGTAAGTCCTTTGCGGTACAACTCCTTTATAGTATTCATACTGTTGTTTTTGTCTTCTAATGGATCTACAAATTCGAAAACAATATTTTTGTTGTATGCCTGAAATTCTTCTAGCAATTGCTGTGTTTCTTGTTGCAAACGGTTGAATTCGGCTGGCAAATCTCCTTGCAAATATACTTTTATAGCCAAAGGATTTTGTATTTGACTAATAATCTTTAAAGAGGTTGGAGAAAGGGTATATCTTTTGTCTTTTGTTAAATCGAAACGATGAAAATAAAAATTTCCAAGCACATTCAAAAGTAGCAGGACGGCAAGGGTAATTAAAACCGATTTTAGGTTGTTTTTCTTTGTAGTTGTCATTATGCTTTGAAAGATTTTAGATTATAAACGGTAAGCGAAAGAAAAACGACTGTTATGCTTACAAAATAAAGAATATCTCGGGTGTCTATTACGCCACGACTCATACTTTTGAAATGATTTTGCATTCCAAAAGTAGCAATTTGATTTGAAAAATCAGAAATTAGAACCGATAAACCTTCAAAACCAAAGTAAAAAAGAAAGCACAAAAAGACAGCTACAATAAAAGCTACAATTTGATTTTCGGAAAGGGTAGAGGCAAATATTCCGATAGCAGAATAGGCCGAAATAAGGAATAATAATCCAAAATAAGACCCGATACTACTCCCCATATCAAGATTACCTTCGGGCATTCCTAAATTATAAATTACGACTACATAAATAAAAGTAGGAACAATTGCTATGACAATTAGAAGCAGTGCTCCTATAAATTTTCCGTTTACAATTTCCCACACACTCAAGGGTTTGGTCAGTAACAATTCGAGTGTACCTTGCTTTTTCTCGTCTGAAAAACTGCGCATGGTTACCGCCGGAATTAGGAACGTTAAAATCCAAGGGGCTAAGGTAAAAAAAGGGCTCAAGTCTGCAAAACCTGTATTCAGGATGTTGTATTCTCCTTCGAAAACCCAAAGAAATAATCCGTTAGCAACTAAAAAAACAGCTATAACCAAATAGCCAATGGGAGAACCAAAAAAAGACTTTATTTCTCGTAATACAATTGATTTCATATTTTTTTTTGCCAAGAAGGCGCTAAATTTTATTATTATTTATTTTGCTACAAAGAAACGAAGGCGCAAATTTAAATTTTATTTTACTTTTTTTTTGAAACTCTCCTGATAGTATCAGGACTGAAATCTGCTGACTGAATACCCATTACTGTACACTAACCAATTTATCAACGCTCCAAGCTTCTGGTTTGTCGTTAAATAATTTTTTGGTGAATGTCCAAACATCATAAAAAAACTCGGAATTTCTGTAATTTTCTAAGTCGGCTTCGGTTTCCCAATAACTGTAGGTAAAGAAAATACTTTTGTTGTTTTTGTCTTGATAGAGTTCTAAATAACGATTGCCTTTTGCGTTTCGTATTTTGTCTTTTATCATTTCGAAGTTTTCTAAAAAAGCGGGAATATTTTCCTCGTGAAAACTCAATTTTACTATTCGTACTAGCATTTTAGATTTAGGATTTTAGCATTACGGTTTTTGAAATTATTTTTTAAATCTGATGGAAATCACATCTCTATAATTTAGTCCAAGCAAACTACTCGCCGATCCTACCTTGGAAGGGTTGCCTCTAAAAACAGCAATTTCTAGAAAGCCAGCTTCGTTAAAAAGGGCTAATTTCTCACCTTCATAGTATTTTATTGGGTATTTGTCAGAACTAGCAATAGCAGAATAATTAGGCAATATCGTTTTTATATTTTTTGTTTTTAGTTCAATTTCATACGCTCTCCCCTTGGCTGTTTCGACAAACTGTTTTTTAGAAATATTGGTTACCACATTACCAAAATGGTCAATATAAATTACAGATCCTCTTATTTCGTTGTTGTCATTTGCTATCACAGATTGCAATTCAGTTACCTCTTTGATGCTAGCAATCTCTTTTCCAATCACGTTTAGCGAGCCTCCTTTGGCAATATGACAACCTACTTTTACAAAAACATCCATAGCGGTTGCTTCAGCATGCAATCGATCATGTATGTTAATTACTACTATTTTTTGAGGTACAATCTTTTGCGAAAGCATACTCAAAATACCATTGTCGGCAGCTATAAAAAAATGATCGTTCCATTGCATCGCGATATGTTGATTTTCTTTATTTAACTCCATATCTACGCCAATAAGGTGTACTGTGTTTTTAGGAAAACTACTATAAGAAGCTCCTACGATGTAACTTGCTTCAACAGTATTAAACGGATCTATGTCATGCGAAATATCTACAATTATTGATTCTGAATATTCGGATAGAATTTTCCCCTTGAGCGCACCTACAAAGTGGTCTTTTAAGCCGTAATCGGTGGTAAGGGTAATTATTGACATAAATTTGTTTATAACTATTAGTGCTTATTAAACTTAATTTTTCTTAAATTTGAGATTATGCAAAGCTAGTAATTTCAACGATTATTTTTTAATTAAATCCAAATCCATTTTGAACGAAAGAATCATCGAGCTCATAGACATCGCCCCAAAAGATTTTTGGGGCGCTCAAGACTCTCATCTTGAATCCATTAAAAAGTATTATCCAAAGCTAAAGATTGTAGCTAGGGGTACAACATTGAAAGCATTTGGAGATGCTGCAATTTTAGACGAATTCGAAAAGCGATTTCAGCGATTGATGGTTCATTTTACCCGTTACAATACCATCGATGACAATGTTATAGAACGCGTTATTCTGAGTGATGGTCAAGACGACAAAAAAATGCACGGATTGGATAAAATATTGGTGCATGGCGTAGGCGGAAAAATCATTAAAGCCATGACAGCCAACCAGCAATTACTGATCGATACCATGGAAAAAAACGACATGGTATTTGCCGTAGGACCCGCAGGAACAGGAAAAACCTATACGGGAGTTGCCATGGCAGTAAAAGCACTAAAGGAAAAACAAGTTAAGAAAATTATTTTGACTCGTCCCGCTGTAGAAGCAGGTGAGAATCTTGGTTTTCTTCCTGGAGACATGAAAGAAAAACTAGATCCATATATGCAACCACTCTACGATGCGCTTCGCGATATGTTGCCCAACGAAAAACTAGAAGATTATATTTTGAAAGGGATTATACAAATAGCACCACTCGCTTTTATGCGTGGGAGAACCCTAGACCATGCTTTTGTGATTCTAGACGAAGCTCAAAATACAACCCATTCCCAGATGAAAATGTTTTTGACTCGTATGGGAAAAAGTGCCAAATTTATGATTACCGGAGATCCTGGACAAGTCGATTTGCCTCGCCGAACCATTTCTGGGCTCAAAGAAGCTTTATTGGTTTTGAAGGATGTCGAAGGAATTGGGATTATCTATCTCGATGACAAAGATATTGTTCGTCATAGATTAGTAAAGAAAGTGATTGATGCATACAAGCAAATCGAAAATAACGATTAGTAGCAAGTTCTAATACTACGTTTTTC
>JAYVGE010000173.1:0-10380 GCA_043772515.1 Flavobacterium sp.
CTAGAGGTTATAAAACATTAGACGAAGCTTTCCGAAAATTTGTAGAAATCCTAAAAACCAAAGACGATAATTTGCTCATGGAATTCACTAAAAATATTTCGCTTGATGAATATTCGCAAGAATTTATGGAAAGAATTGGCTATGTATACCGCGGTTTTCCTACTGAAATGAAAACTCAGAAAATTACTTTCGAGAAAATTAATACTTTTTATTTCGATGCTTTTTTGAAATTTAGAAATAACCTTGTTCGAAGAGATGAATTAGAAAGCTTGGTTTTTGTAAAACTAGAGAGAAACCGAATTGGCTTTTGGGATCAGCAATATCGATTACTTGGAACCGAACAACGCGGAATTCTGCAAAGCAATAAAAGAAAATATGAATACAAATTAGGCGAAATGATTTGCTTAGATGGTTTCTGGAAGTCGTTTACAGATCCTAGAGATTAATTTGTTATCATTTATAAATTTAAAAAGCCAATAAAAATATTTTTATTGGCTTTTTTGATTTGCAAAAACTGGAAAGTTACTTTAAGATTTGGGCCGCGTGCGCTTTGGTTTTTACGTCCGAAATAACTTCATCTATAATTCCGTTTTCGTTGATGACAAACGTGGTTCTGTGAATTCCGTCGTATTCTTTTCCCATAAATTTTTTGGGGCCCCAAACTCCAAAAGCCTGAATAACTGCTTTATCCTCATCTGCCAATAACGGGAATGGGAAATCGAATTTTTCCTTAAATTTGAGTTGTGCTTTTGCTGGATCCGCGCTTACGCCAAGAATGGCATAATTGTTTGATGTGAATCTCTGGAAATTATCTCGTAAATCGCAAGCCTCGGCTGTGCATCCTGGGGTATTTGCTTTTGGATAAAAGAAAACTACTAGTTTTTTCCCAGAATAATCCGAGAGTTTATGGAGGTTTCCGTCTTGATCTAATGCTGCAAAATTGGGTGCTTTGTCGCCTTGTTTTAGTGTTGTCATTTTTTTGGTTTTTGATTTTGGGTTTTGGGTTTTGGGTTTTGGGTTTTGGGTTTTGGGTTTTGGGTTTTGGTTTTTGGGTTTTGGTTTTTGAATTTTAGAAAAAAGATGCAAGATGCAAGATGCAAGATGCAAGATGCAAGATGTGTAATTTAACTCTTTTTTTTTGACTCCTTTTTCTTGACTCTTTTTTCTTGACTCTTTTTTCTTGACTCTTTTTTCTTGACTCTTTTTTCTTGACTTTTTTTTCTTGACTCTTTTTCTTGACTCTTTTTTCTTGACTCTGGTTACCACATTGCTCCTGCCCCAGATTGTAGTGGAAATCCCTGCTGATTAGAGAGCCAATTTTTCTTGAAAAAATAGAGCGACCAGCGGAAGCTCCTATTTTTTTTTAGAGAAATGGCTTGAAAACAGTAGGAATTGAAACGTAAAGCTGGATTAGGCATATGATTAAAATTATTATACTTTTACATTTCAAATTTAGTGAAAAATGAACAAAAAGGAACGTGCAACTTTTGTTATTAATACGTTAAAAGATTTATATCCGTCGATTCCTATTCCGTTGGATCACAAGGATCCGTATACGCTTTTGATAGCGGTTTTATTGTCGGCACAGTGCACGGATGTTAGGGTAAACCTAATTACGCCCTTGTTATTTGCTAGGGCTGATAATCCGTTTGATATGGTAAAAATGAGTGTCGAGGAAATTAAGGAAATTATTCGTCCGTGTGGTTTGTCGCCAATGAAATCGGAGGGAATTCATGGTTTATCGCATATTTTGATTGATAAATATGGCGGCGAAGTTCCTCAAAGTTTTGAGGCGCTGGAGGAATTGCCTGCTGTTGGTCATAAAACAGCGAGTGTTGTAATGAGTCAGGCATTTGGTTTTCCGGCTTTTCCGGTAGATACGCACATTCATAGGTTGATGTATCGGTGGAATTTGACGAATGGGAAAAATGTAGTTCAGACCGAAAAAGATGCTAAACGATTGTTTCCCGAATCTACTTGGAACGATTTGCATTTGCAAATTATTTGGTACGGACGGGAATATTCGCCTGCGCGAGGTTGGGATTTAGAGAAGGATATTATTACCAAAACTATAGGAAAACCAATTGTTTTGAGAGCATATTATAAAAAAAATGCCACTAGGTAGTGGCGATTTTTTAGTTTGCTATTGTTTCGATTTTCAGGTTACCAATTTTTATATAACTCAAAGCTTTTGAGTAATTTAATAAAAAAGAAACTATTTCTTTTTTTGGCTTCATGCTGTTTGACGATACAATTTTTTTAGAGTAAATTTTTGCCATGTTATTTGTTTAGGTTTAATGTATAACGTGGCAAATTTCTAAATATTGTTAGTTGGTCAAAATAATTTGATGCTTGTCTATAACTTTTCTAATATTAAGGATGGCATATCTCATTCGACCCAATGCAGTGTTGATGCTAACGCCTGTTAATTCGGATATTTCCTTGAAACTCAAATCCTGATACATACGCATCATAAGGACTTCTTTTTGATCCTCTGGAAGTTCCTGAATTAGTTTTTTGAGGTCTAAAGATACTTGATCGCTTATCATTTTGCTTTCGATAGTCATGGAATTATCGGACATTATAGAAAAAATAGAAAATTCTTCTGTTTCGCGAAACATTGGCATTTTTTTGTTTTTTCGGAAATGATCTATGACCAAATTGTGGGCAATTCGCATAACCCAAGGCAGGAATTTGCCTTCCTCGTTATAGGAATTGGATTTTAGGGTTTTGATAACCTTGATAAAAGTATCCTGAAAAACATCATCGCAAACATCTCTGTCTGGAATTTTGGAATATATAAACCCATAAATTTTGGATTGATGTCTTTTTATTAGCGTAGCTAAAGCGTTTTCGTCTCCTGCTACATAACTTTTTACCAATAAAGAGTCTGGGATTTGAACATTAGCCATAAAATTACATTTTAGTGATTATAAAAATTTGAGGGTTTCTCTAAAAGTAATTTTATATTGTATAGGCTTAGTTATTTTGTTGTTAATTATTACCCAAATATTGCTTAATTTATTTTTAATATCCAAATGTTAAACAAAATTTTAACATATTTTGTACAATAAAATCTAAATTGATTACATTTTTATGAAAATAAGGCTATTGATAGACCTTTATGTAATCGATTATGAATTCCTGAGGAAAGGCTTTATCGTCTATTTCGGCTCCTCCAAAATTTCCGCCAATAGCCAGATTTATAATAAAATAAAAAGGCTGATTGTAGGGCCAAGTATTTTCGTTTTTTAGCTCTGGCTGAAACGTATAAACGGATTTATTATCGATAAAAAACTCGATTTTGTCCTTAGTCCAATCGATGGCGTAAAGATGAAATCCTTCCTCGAGTTTTGGGATATTTGTTTTTTTTGTATTTATAGTTTCACCATGACTGTCCTGCGTATGCAAGGATGTGTAAGCAATGTGTGGTGTTTTCCCAACATATTCTAGAATATCTATTTCGCCACATTTTGGCCAACCCACTTGCGAAATATTGGAACCTAACATCCAAAATGCCGGCCATAATCCTTTGCCTAAAGGTAATTTTGCACGGGCTTCTATTCGACCGTATTGGAATTGTTTTTTGTCCTTAGTAGTAATTCGGGTTGATGTGTAAACTTCGCCTTCTTTTTTGGCTCGAATTATTAGTTTTCCATCAATAATTTGATGGTTATTGTTGGTATAAACTTCCTTTTCGTTATTTCCCCAACCACAAATATTTGGGCAACCATTACCGAGTTCGAAATTCCAAACTTTTTGGTTTAATGTTGTTCCGCTAAAATTTTCTTGCCAAACCAGCTTTCGTTTTGCTTTTTGAGCAACGCAAATTTGAATTGAAATTAAAGCAAATATTATTATCTTTTTCATTTAAATTAATTTGTAAATTGAAAATTTTCTTCAAAAGTATTAGCAGAATTGGTTCCTACAAAAACTTTGAAATCTCCAGTTTCGGATTCCCATTTTGAATTAGCTGAGAAAAATTCGATAGTTTTTTCGTTGATTGTAAATGTAATTTTTTTTGATTCATTAGGTTTTAATTCAATCATTTCGAAGCCTTTTAATTCTCTTACTGGTCTAGTTATACTGGCAACTAAATCCCGAATGTACATTTGTACCACTTCTTTTCCTGAAACTTTTCCAGTATTTTTTATAGTAATAGAAACTTCGATATTTCCGTTTTTAGAAAACGATTTAGCATTGAGTTTTAAATCCGAATATTCAAATTTAGAATAACTCAAACCATAACCAAACGGATACAAAGGCGTATTTTTTTGATCTGAATAATGTGACCAAAAAACACTTTCTGGCTCATTCATAGTTGGTCTTCCTGTGTTTTTATAATTGTAATAAATTGGGATTTGACCTACATTTCTCGGGAAAGTCATTGGCAATTTACCGCTAGGATTATAATCTCCGTAAAGCACTTGCGCTATGGCGTTTCCGCTTTGGGTTCCGAGTTGCCAAGCCTCTACAATAGCAGGAATATGCTCGTCTGCCCAAGGAATTGAAAGAGGACGACCGTTATTAAGCACCAAAATAATATTGGGATTTACTTTGTATATTTCCTCTAATAATTCTTGTTGTACGCCTGGCAAACCCAAATCAGTTCTGCTGCGACCTTCGCCTGTTTCTAGTCCGTGTTCGCCCAGAACCATTACAACTACATCGGCTTGTTTTGCTGCAGCAATTGCCTCTGGAAATCCGCTTTTGTCTGTTGTATTAATTTTGGTTTCCCAAACAAATTGGGTTCTTCCAAGGGTTACATCAGCTCCTTTTACGTAAGTTAATTGGTTGTCTTTATACTTTTGTAAACCTTCCAGAACCGAAATTGCAGTGTTATCGTCTGCACCTATTCGCCAGCTTCCTAATGGACTTGTTTTATCGTTTGCTAATGCGCCAATTAATGCTATTTTTTGATTTGCTTTTTTTAAAGGAAGTAAATCATTTTCGTTTTTTAATAAAACTATAGACTTTTTTGCAACATCAAGAACTCCGTCTTGAATTTCTTTTTTTCCGACGGTTGCTTTTTCACGATTTTCGTCGCAATATTTATATGGATTTTCGAATAATCCTAATTCGAATTTTACTTTCAAAATGCGTTTTACAGCATCGTCTATAAGGCTTTCTTTTACTTTTCCTTCTTTTACCAAAGTGGGCAAATTGGCTAAATAAGCGTAGGATTCCATGTCCATATCCGAGCCTGCATTAAGGGCTATTTCGGCAGCTTGCTTGTTGTCCTTGGCAAAACCATGATTTATCATTTCGGCTATTGATCCCCAATCTGAAACTACAAAACCCTGAAAATTCCAATCGCCTTTTAATATTTTTCGTTGTAAATATTGGTTTCCAGTTGCTGGAATGCCATTTAATTCATTGAAAGAATTCATAAACGTACGAACTCCAGCATCTACAGAAGCTTTGAAAGGCGGGAAAATGGTGTTTTGAAGTGTGGCTTCGCTAACATCGACAGTGTTGTAATCGCGACCAGATTCTGCGAAAGCATAGCCAGCAAAATGTTTGGCACAAGCCAAAATATTTTTGTTTGATGATAAATCCCCTTGAAAACCTTGAATTCTAGCCACGGCAATTTTGCTTCCAAGAAATGGATCTTCGCCAGCACCTTCCATTACTCGTCCCCATCTCGGATCACGAGCTATATCGACCATTGGGGCAAATGTCCAGTTGATTCCAACCGATGAGGCTTCGTCGGCAGCTAATTGTGCAGATTTTTTTATGGCCATTAAATCCCAACTTGCGGCTTCGGCCAAAGGAATTGGACTTATGGTTTTATATCCATGAATAACATCGAAACCAAAAAGCAATGGAATATGCAAACGGGATTGTTCGACTGCGATTTTTTGGATTGCTGTCACTTCCTTAACCCCTTTTACGTTGAGCATAGATCCTACTAAACCATTTTTTAAGTCCTGATATTTTTTGGCTGCCTGCCCTTCTTTTGGAGTTGGGCCAGTTATATCGTAAAAACCATTGTATTGATTGAGTTGTCCAACTTTTTCCTCTAAAGTCATTAATTTTAGAATAGAATCGACTCTTGAATCTAAAGTTAATTTATTACTATTTGATTGAACAACTGATTTTGAGGAATTGCAACTAAAACAAATAATTATTGCAATGATAAATCCATATTTTAGATGATGGTTTTTCATTTTATGATTTTCAAAAAGATTTGTAAAAAAAATCAATTTTCGGGAGAATTAAAACTAAATAATTCTCCTAAAAATTGATAAATAACTAAAATAAAATTACTATTGATACACTCTAACGTAATCAATTTCCATTGATGCTTGAGTAAAAGCAGGATCGATTGCTCCTCCAAAATTACCACCCATTGCAACATTAAAAATCAAGAAAAAATCTGCATTAAATGGCAAACTACCCGTATTTGCAAGTGAGTGATACAAAACGTCATCTACATAAAATTTTATAGCAGCTGGACTCCAAACTACAGAATAGTTATGAAAACTAGTCGATGCCGTACTAATTGTTGTAGATCCTGTACTTGCATTTCCTCCAGAATTTCCCGGATAATGTAGCGATCCATGAATTACATTTTGCTGGTTTCCTACATGTTCCATAATGTCTATTTCTCCGCAAGCTGGCCAAGCGTTGGCTGCATAATTTTGACCTAACATCCATATAGCTGGCCAAGTTCCTGCTCCAGTAGGAAGTTTTGCTCTAACCTCAACTTTTCCGTATTTGAATTCGAATTTGTTTTCCGAAACCATTCTTGAGGATGTGTATGCTGCTCCTCCAAAATTTTCTTTGATTGCTGTAATTTTTAGATTTCCGCCAGTAACAGTAACATTATTTGGACTATCAGTATAATATTGCGCTTCGCCATTTCCCCAACCACTTTGCCCAATTCCTGTATTGAATGACCATTTGGCTGGATCTGGAACTCCATTTGTATTGAATTCATCCGAAAAAACTAAGTTTGTGTAATTCACGTCTGGAGTTACATTTGGAGAAGTAGTTGTAAATGTATGATACCATGCTAAAAATGAGTTGTTGCTGTCTATGCATCTAACAACCATTCTGTTAGCGGTTAATGATAAAATTTCGTAGGAAGTTGCTCCTACATAATACCCCATAAATCCTCCATCGGAAATATTTAATACTGTTCCTCGTGTTTGAGTAAGATGTTGTGGATTTTGAGAAACATAGGATTCCGAAGGGCTTAATAAAACCGTTTTTAAACCAGTAGTATTGAAAGGATAACATTGGTCTGAACCACCGCTTCCTCCTACTACATTGGCATGACCTGCATTGAAATACGTTTCGTTTTGATTGTCTAATAAAAGTTTTAATTGTTCTCCAACCAATGAAAATGTCATAACACTATTGTACAAACAAGTATTTGCTTTATCTTTTACTGGTGCTGCGTAAAATGAAGGGTAATGATTTTGCATACCAAAAGTTGGATCTGAGTAAGGAACATTTGGCCCTACTCCTAGATGACCTACTTCGGATTGTGCCCAATACCATTTTTTTCCAGTGGTATTATTTCCTGATAAAAACTCAACTGCTTCTGGATCTGTAAAGTCACTTAGTAACTCAACGTCTATAGTTGTATTTGTAGTAACTCCTCCTTTTCCTGTTGCAATAACGGTTACCGTATAAGTATTTACACCAACCTTTGTAAACCTTTTTTCAAAAATTCCGTTTGGAGCGTTTTGATTTGTTCCGTCGGGAAAAATATATTTATAGGAAATTGCATTATCTGCAGTTGCCGTAAAGTTTACTTTTCCTGAGCCATCACCAAAAGGATCGGCAGTGGTTTTTCCGATAATATCAACGGTTATCTGAAGGTTGGTTGGCGCATCTAAAGCTCCAAAAGATTTATCATCTTCTTGGCAACTAAATAATGATAAAAGTGTGATTACAAATAAGTAATATCTATTTATATTTTTCATTTTGAATAGTTTTTTGATTAATTATGGAAATAAACATTATCGATATAAACTGTGTTGTTTCCAGTTGGCGCACCTACATATATTAGTTGTTCGATGTGAGCTCGAGTGGTAAGTCCTGTAAAATCGCTAAGTGGAATATCTAAACTTATCCACGATCCTTTTGCAGGAGAATTTACAGTAATTTCATGCTCTTTATCATCGCCTCCACCATAAGAGCCATCGGCTCCAAAATCGACTAATTTTAATTTAAAAGTTGTAAAATCCGAAGACCAAACATCCGTATGAAAATGGGTCATTGCTGTTGCGTTTATTGGAGATGAAGTAGTTTCGATCCCTACAAAATCTAATGCGCTGTATTTTTTAATCGCATTTCCGCTGACTGATGTATCTTGCAAAGTTGCACTTGACCAGCTTGTACGCCAAGTATCAACGGGTACATTTGTGTAAGCATTGCTAAACATCGAAATTACATTAGCTTGAGGCAAAGTTGGAGTTGGTGCTGGTGTTGTTAATGTAGCATTTAAGTTATAAAAATAAACATTATCTATGTAAACCGTATTATTTCCTGCTGGTGCACCAACATATATAAGCTGGGAAATATGAGCACGAGTGGTTAGTCCTGTAAAACTGCTTAATGGTAGATCTAAACTTACCCAAGCTTCCTTAGTAGGGTTTGAAATTGTGATTTCATGCTCTACATCGTCTCCTCCTCCATAAGCGGCATTCGCTCCAAAATCGACTAGTTTCACTTTGAATTCCGTAAAATCTGATGACCAAACATCTGTATGAAAATAAGTCATTGCAGTTGCATCAATCATTGGTGCAGTGGTTTCGATTCCAACAAAATTTAGTCCACTGTATTTTTTAGTTGCATTTCCATTAATATCTACATCAGTAAGTGTTGCTTGAGACCATGATGTTCTCCAAGTATCTACTGGCACGTTGGTGTAAACTCCACTAAATAATGAAATCACATTCGATGCTGGAATAGTAGGGTTTGGTGCTGGTTGTAAATTAGTAATAACTACGCTTTGAGTAATTTCTGTTGTAGCAGCTCCTCCGCTTAGTGCAACTATTCTTACTTGATAGGTTCCCGAAGCTGCATATGTATGAGATACAACTTGACCTTCGATGAAATCTACAGGAACTTGTGCAGGATTTTCGCCAAAATAAACTTGGAAAAAAGTTTCTAAATTTGCGGTTGCTTTTACGGTTATTCCTCGGTTTGTTCCAATAGTAATTTCTGGAACTAAATTAGTTGGAGCCAAAAACGAAACTGTTAATTCTTGTGTTTCTGTTGTTTTACTTCC
This sequence comes from Flavobacterium sp., assembly GCA_043772515.1. Classification (GTDB taxonomy): domain Bacteria; phylum Bacteroidota; class Bacteroidia; order Flavobacteriales; family Flavobacteriaceae; genus Flavobacterium. The sequence continues at coordinate 9,248 of JAYVGE010000173.1, forward strand.
GTTTATAGCAACACCAACAATTTTTGCTTGAAAAACACCTTCAGCATATTTATGAGATGTAGTTGCTCCGGGATAAACAATTGCTGGTGCAACGGTTGCATCACCAAAATATATTTCGTACTCTGTAACTCCTTCGCCACGAGGCGTAAAGGTTACCATTCCAGAGTTATCTTGCTTAATTGTGGTTAAAGCAGAGATATTAGTAGGTGCGTTCACATCATCTAAATTGATGTTATTGCCATCATTAGAACATCCTGAAATAAATGTTAGAACGAAAAGACTGATAAAGATTTGTATTTTTTTCATAATAATTATTTTTTAATATCCTTGATTTTGTTGCCAATTGCCATTAGAAAACTGAATTTCTTCGTTTGGAACTGGAAATAATTCGTTTTTGTTGGCAGTAAAACCTGTGATTTTTTGAGCTGCTTTTCCTGTTCTAACTAAATCAAAGAAACGGTGTCCTTCGCCCATTAATTCAACTCTTCTTTCTGCCCAAATATAATCGGTTAGTGTTGCACCAGATGCGGAAATGTCATGGGTTAAATCTCCAAAAGCGCGACGACGAACTAAGTTTAAGTATGTTACTGCTTTAGCATCGTTTATTCCACCTCGGTTGTAAGCTTCAGCAGCCATTAGTAAAACATCGGAATATCTGATTGATCTATAATTGTTTGGATTTGTTAAGTTTACATCACCAATAGGAGCAACTCTAGTTCTAGGTATATATTTTCTGTTAAAATATCCAGTGTCTTTGTAGCCTTTTCCATAAAGCACACCCAATGGAGGTAATGGAGTAGTTCCTGCGCTAACCGCATCCAAGTAGGGTTTGTTTTGCCATAGCGGATTTAGATCTGCAAAAGCTTTGATGTCTAAAACGGTAACATCTCTTCTTTTGTCTCCTGCCTCAAAAGCATTAAAAGATTCTGTTGTGGGAACATTAAAACTATAACCTGGGGTGTAGGATGGTCCATCAAAACCTCTTACTCCACTAAATCCTACTGCAACATTTCCTTGGCTGCATTGCAAACAATCAAAACTTGCGCCTTCCGCCTCTGTATATTGTACTTCGAACACCGATTCTGGGCCATTTTCTCCTGCATTTTCGAAAATAGAACCGTAATTGCTAACCA